>JADGHI010000143.1 GCA_019689515.1 Acetobacteraceae bacterium
CATCGGCCCCGTCCCGCGCCGCGCGGATGCCGCCGCCCGGCGCGGCGCCTTCGCCGTCCGTGGCCCGGGCCGTCGCAACGGGGAGGGTAAAGCGGAAGACGGTGCCGCCGCCCGGATTGGGCTCGGCCCAGATCCGGCCGCCATGCGCCTCGACGATGGTACGGCAGACCGACAGCCCAATGCCCACCCCGCTCGGCTTGGTGGTGACGAAGGGCGCAAACAGCTCCGCCTTGACCTCCTCGGGCAAGCCGGGCCCGGTATCGGCCACGCAGAACTCGACGAGATCGACGCCGGCAGCGGCATGGACCGTGACCGTCAGCCTGCGTTCCCGCTGCTGGCCCTCCATCGCCTCGATGGCGTTGTGCATCAGGTTGAGCAGCACCTGCTGGACCTGGACGCGGTCCGCGAGCACGGGCGGCACCTGCGGGTCGAGCGAGAGGCCGACCTCGACATGCGCGTGCCTGGCCAGGATCAGCGCGAGCTCGTTCACCTCCTCGACCAGGCCCGGCGGATCCACGATTTGCTTCTCCGCCTCGGCGCGGAAGGCGAAGCCGCGCATCCGCCGGATGACCTGCCCGACGCGGATCGCCTCGCCAGCCGCGCGGCCCAGCGCCTCATGTGCCGCACCATCGGGCGGCAACGCCGCGCCGGGGCCGGTGGCGCCCTCCGCGGCGGCGCGCTCGATCAGCCGCCGCGCGCCGTTGATGTAGTTCACCGAGGCCGCCAGCGGCTGGTTCAGCTCATGCGCGAGGGTGACCGCCATCTGGCCCATCTCGCTCAGCCGCGCGACGCGCAGGAATTCGGCGCGAAGCTCCTGCACCCGCCGGTCGCTCTCGCGCAGCGCCGCCGCGGCGCGGCGCTCCGCCTCCGCGCGCTGCCGCAGCGCCGCCTCCGCATCGGCAAGGCCGAGGCGCAGCGCCTCGAACTCGGCGACCGTGGAGCGTGGCGCGGCGATCGCCAGATCCGGCCCGGTTCCTCCTGCCGCCGCGACGGAACGCGCGCCGCGCGCCAGCGCCTCCACCGGCCGCAGCAGGCGCCGCGCGAGCCACGCCGCGAGGGAGGCGGCAAGCACCAGCGTCACGGCGGCGCCGACCGCGAAGCCGCGGAGCGGCGCCATCCAGCTCGCGACGTGCTCGGCATAGGGAATTGCGACGAGGACGGCCCAGCCCGGGGCCGCCCGCAGCCAGTGGGAGGCCAGCAGGACCGCCTCGCCCTCCATCGAGCGCTCCTGCGTCACGGTGCCCGGCCCGCCGCCCTCCGCGATCGCGGTGCCGTACCGGGTCCCCGCCGGTCGGCCGACGAACCGCGCCGCGTCCCGGCTGCGCGCGACCAGGACGCCGCCCGCGTCCACCACGGTGGCGACGGCGCCTTCGGGAAGGCCGTGCGCCGCGAGCAGGGCCGAGAGGCGCGGCGGCGGCAGCGTGACGCCGACCGCCCAGATCACGCGCCGTCCCCCCTCATCGCGCACGGCCGGGACGACGACGGTCGCCCGCGGCTCACCGGTTGAGGGATCGGGAGCAAGGTCGCTCACCGCGGTGCGGCCGGTGACGAAGGCACGTGCAACCGCCGCCGCCGCGCCTCGCGGCTCGCCACCTGGCGGATCGGGCCTGGGCGGCGGCACGTCCGGCCGCAACGCGTCGCCGCTGCTGATGCTGGTGTCCACGACCCGGCGGTGGTCCGGACCGGGCCCGGCCACGAAGATCGGCGCCCCGAGCGCCTCGGCGACCATTCGCGCCCGCTGGCCGAAGCGCGCCAGGTCGCCCCCCGGGTCGAGGTCCGGGGAGGCGGCGAGCGCCGTCGCGGCGGCCTCAGCGCGCTCGATCTCTTCATCCATCGCGAGGGCGAGGGCCCGCGCCGCGCCGATCAGCCGCCCCTCGCTCGCCGCCCGGTAGTCGTCGGCGGCGTACCAGGCCGAAGTGGCGCCGACCACGAACGCGGGGATGAGCGCAGCGACGACAAGCAGGAGGAGATGGACGCGCAGCCCGCGTGGCCGGTGGCGGGCCGGCACTTCCGACGCCGCTGCCTTCGAACCGGCTGATGCGTTCGGTGCGGGCATCATGGGCCCGGCCCGGCTCGCGGCGCCAGCGGCGCCGCGGGCATCGTCACGGGTGAGGCGGGATACCGGGCCGTGCGCGCCATGCTCTCCTCGCCCATCGCTTCAACGCGTGTGCGGCAGGCAGGCAGCGACGCGGAGCGACCGCGCATGGCGGACCGGGGTCAGTGCCGGGTGTTGGCGCCGAAGCTCTCCAGCGCCTCGCGGTCGCGGATCACGATCGTGCCCGCCTTGCCCGACGCGATCGCGCCGTCGCGGCAGAGCTGCGCCATGGTGCGCGAGACGGTCTCGATGGTGAGGCCGAGGTGGTCGGCCATGTCGGCGCGGGTCATCGGCAGCGCGACGCAGGTGGCGCCGGCACCGCCGGGCGCGGTGCGCTCGGCCATCTCCAGCAGGAAGGCGGCGACGCGCTCGCCCGCCGACTTGCGGCCGAGGAGGAACATCTTCTCGTGCGCCCGCCGCAGGTTCCGCCTGATGAGGTCGCGCAGCCGGCGCGCCAGCCCGCCGTGCTGCTCGGCAAGCGCGTCCACGGCACAGCGCGGGTAGCAGACGACGACCGTGTCGGTCAGCGCCTCGGCCGAGAGGTGGTGCACGTCGAGGGAGTCGAAGCCGAACAGGTCGCCCGGCAGGAGGAACTCGGCGATCTGGCGCCGCCCGTCCTCGTCGAGGCCGACGGTCCGCACGCAACCGCTGACGATCCGGTAGCAGAACCGCGCCGGATCGCCGGCCGCGTAGAATTCATGGCCGCGGCGGACGACCTTGCGCGTGCCGAACTGCTCGAGCAGGTCGAGGCTGCCTTCCTGCGCCGGCGCGCGCCGCGGCGGCACCTGCGCGGTGGCTGTCGGAGCCCTCCAGCCGGGCGCGGCACCGCCGATGGGAGTCCGATCCGCCATCGAGGGTTGCTGAACCTGCATCACCCGTCCTCCGGTCCCGGTCTTTTTGCCTGCGCCCGTGTACCGGGGCGGAGGGGGGCCAGAAATTCGGAGTTGTCCGTAAGGGATTTCCCGTAGGCGCGGCGCCGGCCGCAGTGGCGCCGCCGGCGCGCAGCCTGCCCGGTCCGGCCTGCACGCCCCGCCTTGTATCCCGAGCCAAGCGGTTGGATGTTCGGTATCCAGCCGTTTCGGGCAACGCTGGGCCGCCGGGCGGGACGACGCGCGGCAACGGCGCCGGAGAGGAGAAGGACCGGGAACGATTCCGATGCATGATGACGCGGCCGTCCATGTGATCGACGACGACGAGGCCGTCCGCCACTCGCTCGATTTCCTGTTCGGATCGGCGGGGCTCACCGTGCGCACCTACGACTCGGCGGAATCCTTCCTCGCGGTCGCGGCGGAGCTCCGGTCCGGCTGCGTGCTGACCGATGTGCGGATGCCGGGCATGGACGGCCTCGCGCTCCAGCGGCGGCTGCGGGAACTCGGCGTGCGGCTTCCGGTGATCGTGATGACCGGGCATGGCGACGTGCCGATCGCCGTCCAGGCGCTGAAGGCGGGCGCGGCGGACTTCATCGAGAAGCCGTTCGACGACGAGGTGCTGCTCGCCGCGGTCCGTGCCGCGCTCGAAGCCAACCGGCGGGCCCGCGAGCGCGAGGCCGAGGTCGAGGAGATCGCCACACGCCTGGCCAGCCTCACCCCGCGCGAGCGCCAGGTGCTGGAGCGGCTGGTCGCCGGCCAGCCGAACAAGACCATCGCCTACGACCTCGGCACCAGCCCGCGGACCGTGGAGGTTCACCGCGCCCGGGTGATGGAGAAGATGGGCGCACGCAGCCTGTCGGAGCTGGTGCGGATGGCGCTGCGGGCCGGGGTCGCCGGCGACGAGCAGGACTCCAGGGGGCAGGAAGCGCCGCGGGACTGATCCAGGTCATGGTGGCGCGATCCGCCGCGCCGTATTTGGGTTCGTCCGGACCGTCCCGGGTCGCGCCCGGACGCAGGCGGTCCGGTCGGAGCGCCGACCTGCCATGCCCAGCCGAGCCCGTCCCATCGTCGCCATCGTGGACGACGATTCCGGTGTCTGCGCCGCGCTCCGTTTCCTGCTCGAAACCGCCGGCTACGAAGTGGAGACCTACGAGTCCGGCGTGCAGTTCCTGGCCGAGGCCGATCCGGGACGCCTCGGGTGCCTGGTGCTCGACCAGCAGATGCCACGGCTCACCGGGCTCGACCTGCTCGCCCGCCTGCGCGCCGAGGGTGTGGCCACACCGGTCCTGCTCATCGTCAGCACGCCAAGTCGCGCAGTCTCCCGGCGCGCGGCCGAGCTCGGCGCCCTGCGGGTTCTGGAGAAGCCGCTGGCGCAGGACGACCTGCTCGCCCAGGTCGAGGCGGCGATGGCCTGAGCGGAGGCATCCATCATCCCGCCCGCCCGCACACTGTCCGCTGACCGCTCAGTCGGCCTCCTCCTCCGCCTCCGGCGGGGCGGCAGGGAGGGTGAAGCGGAAGACGGTGCCGCCGCCCGGGTTGGGCTCGGCCCAGATCCGGCCGCCATGCGCCTCGATGATCGTGCGGCAGATCGAGAGGCCCATGCCGAGGCCCTGCGCCTTGGTGGTGACGAAGGGCCGGAAGAGCTGGGCAGCGACCTCCGGGGCGAGGCCGGGGCCGGTGTCGGCAACGCTGAACAGCACCGCCGCCTCATCGGCCGGTGCCGGCGCGACATCGAGGGCAAGCTCGCGCCGTTCGGCCGCCCGCATCGCCTCGATGGCATTGCGGATCAGGTTCAGCAGCACCTGCTGCACCTGCACGCGGTCGGCAAGCACGTGCGGCGCCTCGGGGGCGAGGCCGAGACGCACCCGCACGCCGTGCTCCTTGACCCCGACCAGGGCGAGCGCGCTCGCCTCCTCGACCAGCTTGGCCGCGGACTCCGGGCGCCGCTCGGTCTCGCCGCGGGCGACGAAGTCGCGCAGGCGACGGATGATCTGGCCGCTGCGCAGGGTCTGCTCCGCGGCCAGCGACAAGGCCTGGCGCACCCGTTCGAGGTCCGGGCCGCCGGGGGCGTCGAGCAGACGCTGGCAGGCGCGCAGGTAGTTGGTCGTCGCGGTCAGCGGCTGGTTCAGCTCGTGCGCCAGCGTGGCCGCCATCTGGCCCATCGTGCTCAGCCGCGAGACGTGCAGCAATTCGGACTGCAGCTCCTGCAGGCGCTCCTTGGTCTCCTGCCGCTCGGTCACGTCGCGCATGAAGCCGGTGAACAGCCGCCGCGGGCCGGCGGCCGTCCCGGCCGAGTGGTCGCCGTTGCAGACGACCTCGCCGACGGCGAGCTCCATCGGGAAGGTCGAGCCGTCGCGCCGCTGGCCGACGACCAGCCGCCCGATGCCGATGATCCGCCGCTCGCCCGTGCGCAGGTACCGCTCGATGTAGCTGTCATGCGCCTCGCGGTAGGGCGAGGGCATCAGCAGGCTGACGTTGCGCCCGAGCACCTCCGCCTCCGTGTAGCCGAAGAGGCGCTCGGCCGCTCTGCTGAAGGACTGGATGAGGCCGCGCTCGTCGATCACCACCATCGCGTCGGGCACGGTCTCGAGGATCGAGCGGAGCTGCGCCTCGGGCTGCGCGAAGGCGGCCTGGGCGCGCCGGGCCGCGGTGATCTCCTCGTGCAGCACAAGCGCCACCGCGCCGCCCGGCACACCGCCAGGGCCGCCGCCGCACGGGACGGCGCGCAGGCAGAACCAGCGCCGCTCCCCGCCCGGCCCAGCGGCGATCGGGTACTCGTACTCGAAGGTGGTGCCTTCGGCGGCGGCGCCATCGGCCCGCAGCACCCGGCGCAGCCCCGACGCGACCGCCTGCGCCGCCGACTCCGCGGCAGCCGGCGCCGCGCCGCCGGCGACCGCCGCCGCGCAGGCGGCAACGTAGTCAGTGCCCGGTCCAGTGGTCTCCGTACCGGCGAGGCCGAGACCCGCCGCTGCCAGGCGCCGCCACGCCGCGTTCACCTCCAGCACCACCCCATTCGGGTCCAGCAGCGCCACCGGAATCGGCAGCGCGTCGAGCACTGCCGCGGCGGCGGAGCACGGAGGGGCTTCGGGCGGAAAGGTCCGGTCGTGCTCGATCATGACGGCTGCGCGGCGGGCTCCTCGCGAGAGGCGGACGAACGCGGCAGTGGCCGGGCCGCCACCGCACCGGACCACTCTCCCCCGCCGTGCCGGCGCCCTCAAGCGGCAAGCAGGGACCGGGCCGCGCCTGCCAGAACGGCGCCACCGACCAAACTGCGCGAACGCGGGCATCCCGGGCCGCGTTGCGCCGGGCGGAGCGCGCAGGCGCGCCGGCGCCCGCAGTTCTTGTTCGCCGCGCCTGGCGGGCGGCGCGGGCCGAAGCTTCCACCCCCATCAGGGCAGGCATGGGCGCATGGAACCGGATGATGCCGGCGAGGCGACGCTCGCCGAGAAGGTAGCCTTCCTGAGCCGGCCGGACTCCTACCCCGAGGGCACGCGCGCCGTGGAGGCGCGCGAGACGCGCATGTCCTGGGTCTTCCTCACCAACCGCTTCGTCTACAAGCTGAAGAAGCCGGTGGCGGAACGCTACCTGGACTTCCGCAGCCTCGCCCTGCGCCGCGCCTTCTGCGAGGAGGAGGTGCGCCTCAACGCGCGGCTCGCGCCCAGGATCTATCTCGGCACCGTGGCGCTGTGGCGCGGCAGGGACGGCGCGCTCCGCCTCGGCGACGGCGAGGCGGCGGCCGGAGACACAGTGGTGGACTGGCTCGTGCTGATGCGGCGGCTGCCGGCCGAGCAGTTGCTCGACGCCGCGATCCGGCGCGGCACGGTCCAGCCTGACCGGATCGAGGCGGTCGCCGACCTCCTGGCGGCCTTCTACGCGACGGTAGAGCCGGTGAGCCTCGGCCAGGCCGAGTATCTCGGGCGCTTCCTCCAGGACCAGGCCACCAATCGCGAGCTCCTCTGCGCACCCACCTTCGGCCTCTCGCGCGACGAGGTCGAGCCCGTCCTCGCGCCGGTGGAGACGGTGCTGCGCGGCGAGCCGGAGCTGCTCCTCGCGCGGCTCGCGGACCGGCGCATCGTCGAGGGGCATGGCGACCTCCGCCCGGAGCACGTCTTTCTCGGCGAGCCGGTGGCGGTGATCGACTGCCTGGAATTCAACCGGCAATTGCGGCTGCTCGATCCCTTCGAGGAGCTCGCCTTCCTCGGCATGGAATGCGCCGCGGCCGGGGCCGCCTGGATCGGGCCGGCGCTGATCGCCCGTTGCGCGGCGCGGATGGGCGAGGCCGTGCCGGACCAGCGCCTGCTCGCCTTCTACACCGCGTTCCGCGCCGCGCTGCGCGCCCGGCAGGCGGTGGCGCACCTGCTCGACCCCAAGCCGCGGGAGCCTGCGAAGTGGCTGCCGCAGGCGCGGCGCTACCTCGCCATCGGCGCGGCGGCGGCGGCGGCCGCGATCAGCCGCCGCGCTCCAGCAGGTCGCTGATCGAGCCGCCCGCGTGCAGCCGCCGGATCGCCTCGGCGAACAGCGGCGCGGCGCTGACCACCTCGACGCGCGCGCCGAGGAGGTCCGGCGGCAGCCGGAAGGGCGGCACCGTGTCGGTCACGAAGGTCCGCGCGAGGGCGGGCGCGGCGACCGCCTCCGCGGCGTGGCCCGTGAACAGGCCGTGGGCGGCGACCGCGAAGACGCGCGCCGCGCCCCGCGCGAGGCAGGCCTCCGCGGCGCGGCGCATCGTCCCGCCGGTGCCGATCAGGTCGTCCACCACGACCACGGTCGCGCCGGCGACCTCGCCGACCAGCAGCTCGCCGCTGACCACGCCGGCGCTGCGCCGCTTCTCCATGAAGGCGGCGCCGACCGCGCGGCCGAGCACCGCCTCGAAGGTCTCGCGGAAGAGCTGCGCGCGCTTCACGCCGCCGGGATCGGGCGAGGCGACCACGACCGGGCCGCCCGCGCCCACCACCCCGCGCAGCAGGCGCCGGGCGAAGAGGAGGCGGCTGTCGAGGTGCTCGGCGCGGCAGCGGAAGGCGTTCTGGAACGCCGCCAGGTTGTGCACGTCGAGGGTGACGACGGCGTCCGTCCCCACCGCCTCCAGGAGCTGCGCGACGTAGCGCGTGGTGAGGGGATCGCGCGGCTTGGTGCGGCGGTCCTTGCGCGCGTAGGCGAGGTAGGGGAGCACGGCGGTGAGCCGCGCCGCGCCGGCGTCGCGCACCGCGCCGAGGAAGAACAGCAGCCGGCAGAGCCGGTCGTCCGGGCTCCGGCCGGGGCCGCCGTGCAGGCCCTGCACGACGTAGACGTCGCGGCCGCGCACGCCCTCCAGCGGGCGCTCCTTGTGCTCGCCGTCCTCGAACGCGCGCTCCTCGTGCGCGGCCAGCGGCACGCCGAGCGCGGCGGCGACCGCCTCCCCGAAGGCGCGGCCACCCTCAAGCGCGAAAAGCTGCATGGCCCGGTCCTCGC
>JADGHI010000144.1 GCA_019689515.1 Acetobacteraceae bacterium
TGCGCGCCCGCCTTCAGCCGCCACCGCAGGGGCCGCGGCCGGGGCGGCCGCCGGGGGCGCGGCTGCCGCCGGAGCGGCTGCGGCCGTGCGCCCGCCTGAGCCCACCGCTCTGCCGCGGGGGGAGCCCGTCACGCCCCAGGTCGGCCCGGTCACCGGGTTGCCCCTGCCGCGCTTCGCCGCGCTGCGCTCCGATGAGGTCAACCTGCGCGCCGGGCCCGGTACCCGTTACCCGATCGAATGGACCTTCCAGCGCCGCGACTGGCCGGTGGAGATCATCCGCGAGCACGATGTCTGGCGCCGCATCCGCGACGTGGACGGCACCGAGGGCTGGGTCCACGTCTCCACCCTCACCGGCCGGCGCAGCTTCCTCGTGCGCGGCCGCGAGGAGCGCCTGCTGCGCCGCGGCCCGGAGGCGGACGCCCCGCCGGTCGCGCGGCTGCGTCCCGGGGTGGTCGGGCGGCTTCGCCGTTGCGAGGCGGAAAGCGACTGGTGCGAGGCCCAGGTCGGCGGGCACCGGGGCTGGATCCGGCGCGCCGAGATCTGGGGCGTCGCTCCGGGAGAGGAGGTCAGGTAGGCGCGATCGCGACCCGGCCAGGCCCGCGCCAAGCCGCTTTACTTTCGGCGCCGCGCGGTCCTAGCCTTCCGCCATGCCGGACGATACGCCCGCCACTCACGCCCCTGCGACGCATGACCTCGGGGGTTCCAGCCACTTCCGCTGCACGCCGATCGACCCCGACGACAGCCCGCCCGACGCCTTCGGCCGGCGGGTGGACGCGGTGCGCCAGCTCCTCGCCCAGAAGAAGATGATGACGGTGGACGAGCTGCGCCGCGGGATCGAGTCGATCCCGGAGGAGGAGTACCACGCCCTCGGCTACTACGAGCGCTGGCTGCGCGCGATCACCAAGCTGATGATCGAGAAGGGCGTGATCACGGCGGAGGAGCTGCGATGACGGCTGCCATCGCCCCCGGCACCCGCGTTCGCGTCAAGGCCGACTGGCCGGAGGAGCGCGGGCCCTGCCACATCCGCACCCCGCATTACGTCCGAGGCCGCACCGGCACCGTGGAGCGCGTGCTCGGCGCCTTCCCCAATCCGGAGGACCTTGCCTTCGGCCGACCGGCGCCGCGCCGCATGCTCTACCAGGTGCTCTTCGACCAGCAGCCGCTGTGGAACGAGGGCAACCCGCGCGACACGGTGCTGATCGAGATCTACGAGCACTGGCTCGAACCCGTTTCCGAAGGGAGGCACTGACATGGCCGCCCCACCTCGTCCCGAGAGCGTTGCCCTGCTGGAGAAGCTCGTCGCCGCGCTCAGCGCCAAGGGCATCCTGACCGAGGAGGAGATCGCCGCGCGCCAGGCGATCACCGACCGTGCCTCGCCGGAGACCGGCGCGCGCATGGTCGCGAAGGCCTGGACCGATCCCGAATACCGCGCGCTGCTCCTCTCCAACGGCACCGCGGCGGCGGAGGCGATGGGCGTGACCATGGCCGGCGCCCCGCCGCTCGGCGTGCTCGAGGACACGCCGACGCGCCATCACCTCGTCGTCTGCACCCTGTGCAGCTGTTATCCGCGCGCGGTGCTGGGCTATCCGCCCCACTGGTACAAGTCGGCCGCCTACCGCGCCCGCGCGGTGCGCGACCCGCGCGGCGTGCTGGCGGAGTGGGGCACCCATCTGCCGGACAACGTCGAGATCCGCGTCGTGGACAGCACCGCCGACTATCGCTGGATGGTGCTGCCCATGCGCCCCGCGGGGACCGAGGGCTGGAGCGAGGAGCGGCTCGCCTCCATCGTCACCCGCGACTGCCTGGTCGGCGTGGCGCTGCCCAAGGTGGCCTGAGCGGCGCGGCGGCGGGCTGAATGGCGCCGCGCTAGTCCTGCGCGGCGCTCCAGGGCTGGCCCCAGCGGTCCTCGAAGACGAACTCGGACAGCTTGCCGCGCCCGACCGGCCCGAACTTCCCCATCGGCCAGCCGATCGGCAGGATCGCGTAGGAGTGCACCCCGGGCGGCAGGCCGAGCGCCGCCTCCGTCTCCTTCTCGAACAGCAGGTGCCGGGTCGTCAGCGTCGCGCCCAGGCCGAGAGCCCGCGCCGCGAGCAGCATGTTCTGCACTGCCGGATAGATCGAGGCGCCGGACCAGCGGTTCGGCGTCCCGCTTTCCTCGAGGCAGCAGACGATCCAGACGGGGGCCTCGTGGAAATGCTCGGTCAGGTATTCGACGGCGGCGTGCTGGCGCCGGTACTTCTCAGCGCTCACGCCGGGTGGCGGCGCGCTGCTCGCGTAGCGGGGGCCGATCACCTCGTCGAAGGCCTTCTTGTACCAGACCTGCACGGCCTTCTTGATCGCCGGGTCCTTGACCACGAGGAAGCGCCAGCGCTGGGAATTGCCGCCGTTGGCGGCGCAGATGCCGGCTTCCAGGATCTTGCGGATCAGCTCGTCGGGCACAGGGTCCGGCTTCAGCCGGCGCATGGCCCGCGTGGTGTGCATGATCTCGAAGACCTCGTTCGTTCCTTCGGGCATGGCCTCCCCCTGTCCTCGAACGGCGGCGAAGGGACAGGCTAGCCCCGCCGTGCCTGCACGGGCAACGCGGGCCCGCGCGGCGCCCGTTCCGGCTTGAGTCCGCCGCCGTACCGTGCGCAGATCGGCATCCGCCCGCTGTACGCCCGCCGCGGGGGAGACGTCCCGGACACGCCGCACGCATGGCCAGCAACCCGAACCGCCACATCCCCTCGCCGACCCCTTACGGCCGCATCTTTCCGCCCGATCCTGCCTGGCTGGCGAAGCAGCCGCCGGAGCCGGTGCTCGAGCCCGACCTGCCGATCGTGGACGCCCACCACCACCTCTGGGACCGGCCGGACGGCAATCGCTACCTGCTCGACGATTTCCTCGCCGACCTCCGCACCGGCCACAATGTCGTCGCCACGGTCTTCGTGCAGTGCCACGCCATGTACCGCGCGACCGGCGCCGAGGAGATGCGCCCGGTCGGCGAGACCGAATTCGTCGCCGGCCAGGCGGCGATGAGCGCGAGCGGCCAGTATGGGCCCACGCGCATCGCCGCCGCCATCGTCGGCTTCGCCGACCTCGCGCTCGGGGACGCGGTGGAGGCGGTGCTGGAGGCGCATGTCCGCGCGGCCGGCGGCCGGTTCCGCGGCATCCGCCATTCCGCGGCCTGGGACGCCGATCCCGTGATCGGCAACGGGCATCCGCATCCGCACCTGCTGCGCAGCCCGGAATTCCGCGCCGGGCTGAAGCGGCTGACGGCGATGGGCCTCGCCTTCGATCTCTGGGTGTTCCACCCGCAGCTTCCGGAGGCGGTGGAGCTCGTCCGCGCCTTCCCCGACACGCAATTCATCCTCGGCCATTGCGGCGGCCCGCTCGGCTATGGACCCTATGCGGGCAAGCGCGACGAGATCTTCCCCGTGTGGAAGGCCTCGATGGCGGAGCTGGCGCGCTGCCCGAACGTCGTCGTCAAGCTCGGCGGCATGATGATGCGCCTCGCCGCCTACGACTACGGTGCGCTGGAGGCGCCGCCGGATTCCGCGCGGCTTGCGGAGCTCTGGCGGCCCTGGATCGAGACCTGCATCGAGCTCTTCGGCGCCGATCGCTGCCTGTTCGAGAGCAACTTCCCGGTCGAGAAGATGGGCATCGGCTACGCGGCGCTGTGGAACGCTTTCAAGCGCATCGCCGCCGGCGCCTCGCGCGCGGAGAAGGAGGCGCTCTTCGCCGGCACGGCGCGGCGGGTGTACAGGCTGTAGCGGGCGGCGCGCGGGCGCCGCGCTGCGTCGGGGCGGGGCAGGGGACTCGCCCCGATCCGGCGCGCATGGTGCTCCGCCCGCCAGCTGCCTTGGGCCGAGGGGTGCCGGTTGGTCGCCTGCGCCGCGTCTTGTGCTGCGCTGGGGAGCGCATGAGCAACCGGGCGTATGGGCGTAGCCGGAATGCGCATCGGTACGCTCGGTGGGCGGCACCGCCCGCCGGCGGCACGTTGCTACCCTGTAGCCGGTTGCGCATAGTCCGCTTCCCCGAGGTGATGCGAAGCCGTGCTGCCTTCGACCGACGCAAGCCACGCGGATCGCCGCGCCGGTACGGTGCTTCCGGCGGTGCGTGACCGTGCCGCGGTGTGCCGTGCCGTCGCCGCGCGCTATGCCGGCGCGTCGCGGTGGGCGCGGGGCTATGTCGCGAGCAAGCTGCGCTCCGATCCGGTTGTCGCGGCGCTCCTTGCGCTTGGCGCCGTGCGGCCGTTCGGGCGCGTGCTCGATCTCGGCTGCGGGCGCGGACAGCTAGGGCTCGCGCTGCTGGAGGCGGGGTGCGCGACGGCGCTGCTCGGCCTCGACCGCGACCGAGCGAAGCTCACCGAGGCGCGTGCCGCCGCCGCTGGTCTGTCCGCCGAGTTCGCGGAGGCGGATTTCCTCGCTCCGGGCGCGGCACTGCCGGAGGCCGATACCGTTCTGCTGATCGACGTGCTGTACCAGCTTCCGGAGGCTGCCCAGCACGTGCTGCTCGCTCGCGCCGCCGCTGCCGCGCGCCGCCGTGTCCTGATTCGCGCCTTCGATCCGGCGCGGGGCTGGCGCACCGCGGTCGGCCTTGCGACGGAGCAACTCGGCCGGCTGTTCCGCGGCGAGCTCGGCCGCGCGGCGATCGTGCCGCTGCCGGTTGGCACCCTTGCCGACGCGCTGCGCGGCGCAGGCTTCGCCCGTATCGCCGTCACGCCCTGCTGGGGCGCCACGCCGTTGCCCAATGTCCTGCTGCACGCCGAACGGGAGGGCGCATGACGCGTCCGCCTTCGCTTCTGCGCCGCATCGCTGTCGCGATGCCGTTCGCGCTCTCCGTTGCGGCGCCTTCGCTGGCCGGGACGACAACGCCCTCGCCGCCGGCATCGCCAGTGCCCGCGCAGGAGCGGCTTCCGCTGTTCGAGATCGGCATCCTCGGCGGCGGCGGCTACGTGCCGGACTATCCTGCTGCGGAGCAGAGCCGGCTGCGCGGCATCATCTCGCCCTCCATCACCTATCGCGGCGACTTGCTGCGCGCCGACGAGTTCGGCGCCCGTCTGCGCGCCTGGCGCGACGGGGGCACGGAGTTCTCGCTCAGCGCCTCCGGCGCCTTCCCGGTTTCCTCGCGCGAGAACCGTGCGCGCCAGGGCATGCCCGATCTCGACTGGATGGGCGAGATCGGCCCCACCCTGCGCATCACCCTTTGGAGCGATCCCGCCGCGCCCCGGCGCGTGATCCTCGAGACGCCGGTGCGCGCGGTGTTCTCGACCGATCTGTCCAGCATCCATTTCCGCGGCTGGGTGTTCAACCCGGACATCGCCTGGGAGCAGCGCGGCCTCTTCCTCCCGCGCAGCCGCTTCCGCATCGGGCTCGGCGTGGTGCTCGCGAACGAGCGGTTCATGGACTACTTCTACGGCGTCGCGCCCGAGTTCGCGCGGCCCGACCGGCCCGCCTATCGCGCGCGCGGCGGCTATCTCGGGACGCGCCTGCAATTCAGCTATCGCGTGCCGGTCACGGAGAACCTGTCGCTGATCGCCGGCGCGCGGCTAGAGAATTTCAGCGGTGCCACCAACGCCGACAGCCCGCTGTTCCGCCGCGACTTCAATCTCAGCGTCGCCGCCGGCTTCTCCTGGACGCTCTACCGCAGCATGGAGACGGTGCCGGTGACGGCCGAGCCGCTGGAGTGAGCCGCAGCCCCGGCGGTCGGCCGGCCGCGTCGCCGCTCGGTACCGGGCCGGCGTGGCGGGGAAAAGGGCGGGGCAGGGGTGCCGGTTTCGGGCAGGGCTGCCATCGCTGCGACCAGCCAGCCGCGTCGGGAGCATCGCCTCGTCGCCAAGGAATGGCCGGTCGGTCGTCTGCCGCCACTACGAGCAGCCCGCCGCCGATGGCGCGCGCAGCCAGGATCATCGCCGGCATCCGAGGCCGACCCTCATCGGCTGGCCGTCGGTTGGATCATCCCGGGCGCGCGGCCGTCGGTCCGCCTGCGCGTCGCCGACGCTCGCGCCCCCGGCATCGCGGCAGGCCCGCCTCGCGACCCGACGCGCCTGCGCTCTCCGGCGGGGTGGCGCCGCCTGCGGAGTAGAGCCGCCCGATCGCCTTGAACGAGTTCGGCGGCCGATATGGGCGATCGTTCGCCGGCTGGTTCCCGGGATCGTAGGCGCGTTGCCGTTGGAAGGCGGATGATGACCGAAAGGCGGACGGTAACGCGGTTCTGCCCGGCTGACGGGCGTGCAGGCGCGAATCACCGCAACTTTACGCTGGTGGACAGCCCGTCACACTAAGCTACGCGTGGCCTGGAACAATAAAGGCTCCGAAGAGAGGGAAGAGAAGCGATGATGACCATCCGCGGGGTCACCATAGCGTTGTTCTGCGCTGCCCTGGTCGCGGCGCTTCCGGCAAGCGCCGCGCAGCAGCGCCGCTCGTCCGCGCCCGACCGGCAGTCGGCCGAGGTCGAACGCCTGAACGAGGAAAGCCTCCAGCGTGCGCGCCAGGGCCTGAACTCGCCGACGCCAGGTCCGGATACCACCTCGAACCTGAACCGCATGAGCGAGGAGGCGGCGCGCCAGGGGCGCGACATGCGCAGCGCGCCCATGCCCTTCCGTTGATCGCGCGCGCCCGAGTCGCTGCGGCCGGTGGCGAACCGGCGGCCGCGGCATGGGAGAGCTGCGCCTGTCGGCCGGGACCGCGCGGGCACCTATCGGTGCCGCGCGGACGGCCGAGTCAGGACACCGGCGATATCTCCTGCGCCGGCGCCGGCGGGCCGTAGTCGAGCAGCACGAGACGCGCCGGCGCACCACGTTGCACCACCACGATCCCGCGCTGGCGGAAGCGCCGCGCGAGCACCACCAGCCGGCGCGGATCGCCGGCGATCAGCAGGTGCCGCTCCGCCCAGCCGCGGCCGCGCCCCCATCCCTCGGCGAAGCGCAGCCGGCGCGCCACCGCGCGCAGCGCCGCGTGGCGCCGTTCGTTCAAGCCGGGCGGGAAGCGGCGCGCCCACGGGTTCCACGCCGAGACGAAGGCGCCCTGCCGGGCGCCGAGGCGGCGAAGAAGCCGGTCCACCGCGGCGCTGCGACGGCCGATCCGGGCAACCGTCCCTTCCGCCTCGTACTCGGTCGCGCGCCAGGCGCGCAGCAGCCGCGCCGTGGCCGCCGCCGCGCTCATGGCAATTGCAGGAGCATCGCCTTGAGATAGGCGCTCTCCGGCAGCAGCGGGTGAACGGGATGGTCCGGTCCCGCGCCGCCCTGGAACAGGATGCGCGCCTGGTCGCGCCGCCGTGCCCGCCACAGCCCGTGCACCACCGCGTCGGCGAATTCGCCCGGCGCGACGTGATGGCTGCAGGAGGCGAGGAACAGGAAGCCGCCCGGCGCCACCAGCGCCGCCGCCTGCCGCGCCAGCTTGGCGTAGCCGCGCAGGGCCGGTCCGTGGTCCTTGCGGCTCTTCGCGAAGGCTGGCGGGTCGGCGATGACGAGGTCGAAGCGCCTCCCTGCCTCGGCGAGGCGCGCGAGCTCCGCCATCGCGTCGGCCCGGCTGGTCTCGACGCGCTCAGCGAGGCCGTTCTCCCGCGCCGCCTCCGCGGCTAGCGCCAGGGCCGGCGCGCTGGAGTCGAGCAGCGTCACCCGCGCCGCGCCGGCGGCCGCGCAGCGCAGCCCAAAGGCGCCGGTGTGGGCGAAGGCGTCGAGCACCTCCGCACCGGATGCGGCGAGCCGCGCGACGCGGTCGCGGTTCTCGCGCTGGTCGAAGAACCAGCCCGTCTTCTGCCCGCCGAGAAGGTCCACGGCGAAGCGCACGCCGCCCTCCTCGACCACCGCGCCGGCCTCGGCCGCGCCGTGCAGCAGCCGGACCTCCTCCGCGAGCCCTTCGAGCTTCCGCACGCCGGCGTCGTTGCGCGCCACGATCGCGCGCGGTGCGAGCAGCCCGGCCAGTGCCTCGACGAGCATCGGCGTGGCGCGGTCCATCCCGGCGGTGTTGGCCTGCAGCGCGAGGACGTCGCCGTAGCGGTCCACCACGAGCCCGGGGAGGCCGTCCGCCTCGGCGTGCACCAGACGGTAGAAGGGCGCATCGTAGAGTCGGTCGCGCAGGGCCAGGCAGGCGCGCAGCCGCGCGGCGAACCAGCCGGCGTCGATCACCGCGTCCGCGTCGCGGTCGAGGCGCCGCGCGGCGATCAGGCTGTGCGGGTTGAAGTGCCAGGCGCCGTGCACGATGCCGTCATCGCCGACGAGCCGCACGACGCTGCCGGGCGGGACGGACCGCGCCGCGGCGTCCATCGCGATCTCGTTGGAGAAGGCCCAGGGGTGGCCGGACTTCACCCTCCGGTCGCGGCCCGGAAGCAGGCGGATGGTCGGGCGGGATTGTGGGGGCTGAGGCTCGGACATGCTGCGCGGGGCCTAGCACGCGTGGTTCGGGAGCGCACGTCAGGGGGC
>JADGHI010000145.1 GCA_019689515.1 Acetobacteraceae bacterium
CCCCACCCCCGCGGCGGTGCCACCGCCCGCGGTGCGCAGCCACGCCGCCACCGCGTTGGGCGCGCCGCCGGAAGCCTCCGCGATCCTCTCGGCGCTGCCCATCGCCGCCGTCGTCCTCGATGCCGAGGACCGGTTCCGCGCTGCGAATCCCGCGGCGGAGCTGTTCTTCCAGCTCTCTGCCGCGTCGCTCGCCGCGACGCCGCTTGCCGATCTGCTGCCGGCCGACAACCGGCTTTTCGCGCTGCTCGCGCAGGTGCGCCGGCTCGATGCCCCGGTCTTCGACTACGACCTCACGCTGGAGAGCCCGCGCCTGCACCGGCGCGGCGTCACCGCGCATGGCGCGCCGCTGCCGGAGCTGCCCGGCGGCGTCGTGCTGACCCTGCAGGACGGCTCGACCGCGCAGATGCTCGACCGCCAGCTCAATTTCCGCGGCGCCGCGCGTGGGGCGAGCGCGATGGCGGCGATGCTGGCGCACGAGCTGAAGAACCCGCTCTCCGGCATCCGCGGCGCGGCGCAGCTCCTGGAGCAGTCCGCCTCCGAGGCGGACCGCGAGCTCTGCCAGCTCATCCAGGACGAGGCCGACCGCATCCGCAAACTCGTGGACCGCATGGAGATGTTCTCCGAGCGGCCGGTGGAGAAGGCGGCGGTCAACATCCACCAGGTGCTCGACCACGTCCGGCGGCTGGCACAGAGCAGCTTCGCGTCCCATCTGCGCATCGTGCAGGAGTACGACCCGTCCCTGCCGCCTGTCTGGGGCAACCGCGACCAGCTCGTGCAGATCCTGCTCAACCTGGTGAAGAACGCGGCCGAGGCGCTGGGTCAGCGCGAGGACGGCAGCGGCGAGATCGTGCTCGCCACCGCTTACCAGCACGGGGTGCGCATCGCCGTTCCCGGCTCGCAGGAGCGCGTGCACCTGCCGCTCCAGGTGACGGTGCGCGACAATGGACCGGGGATTGAGGAACGCGTGCGCGCGACGCTGTTCGAGCCCTTCGTCACGACCAAGCGCGGTGGCCAGGGTCTCGGCCTCGCATTGGTCGCCAAGCTGGTCGCGGATCAGGGTGGGCTGATCGAGTGCGACAGCCGCCCCGGCCGCACCGCGTTCCGGCTCTCCCTGCCCGCCGCGCCGCCAGGCGACGGCGGCGACGCGGCGGGAGGAGGCGCGCCATGACCGCGGGAGACGTGGTGCCGCGCACCATCCTGATCGCCGACGACGACCGCGCGATCCGCACCGTGCTCAGCCAGGCGCTCGGGCGCAGCGGCTACCATGTGCGCGCCACCTCCTCGGCCGGGACGCTGTGGCGCTGGGTCGAGGACGGAGAGGGCGACTTGGTCATCACCGACGTGGTGATGCCGGACGAGAACGGCCTCGACCTGGTGCCGCGCATCAAGCGCGTGCGGCCGGACCTGCGCGTCGTGGTGATGAGCGCGCAGTCCACCTTCATGACCGCGGTGAAGGCGGCCCAGCGCGGCGCCTTCGAGTACCTGCCCAAGCCCTTCGACCTGAGGGAGCTGCTCGCCGTCGTCGAGCGCGCGCTCGCCACCCCCGCGGTGCCGCCCGCGGCCGCCGAAGCCGAGACGCCGGCCGTGGCCGAGGCCGAGGACGCCGCCGGCCAGCGCCTGCCGCTGATCGGCCGCAGCCCGGCGATGCAGGAGATCTACCGCACCGTCGCGCGCCTCACGACGACGGACCTGACGGTGATGATCACCGGCGAGAGCGGCACCGGCAAGGAACTGGTCGCGCGCGCGCTGCACGAGCACGGCCGCCGCCGCACCGGGCCCTTCGTCGCCATCAACATGGCCGCGATCCCGCGCGAGCTGATCGAGAGCGAGCTGTTCGGCCACGAGCGCGGCGCCTTCACCGGCGCGCTCGCCCGCGGCGTCGGGCGCTTCGAGCAGGCGGCGGGCGGCACGCTGTTCCTCGACGAGATCGGCGACATGCCGCCGGAGGCGCAGACCCGCCTGCTGCGCGTGTTGCAAGAGGGGGAGTTCACCACCGTTGGCGGGCGGACGCCGATCAAGGCGAATGTCCGCATCGTCGCGGCCACCCACCGCGACCTCCGCCAGCTCATCCGGCAGGGGTTGTTCCGGGAGGACCTGTTCTACCGCCTGAACGTCGTTCCCATCCGCTTGCCGCCGCTGCGCGATCGGCGCGAGGACATTCCGCTCCTTGCACGGCACTTCCTTGAGCGCGCGCACGCGGCCGGGCTGCCGGCGAAGCGGCTCGACGAGGGGGCGATGGAGCGGCTGAAGCAGCACTCCTGGCCAGGCAATGCGCGCGAGCTCGAGAACCTGATGCGCCGCCTGGCTGCGCTCTACCCGCAGGAGGTGATCGGCGCCGAGGTGGTCGCCGCCGAGCTTGCCGAGGCCGAGGCCGGGGCCGCCGATGCCTCCGGCACCGCCGCTGGCACGGCTGCGTCGCAGAGCGGTGGCGGCCCCGGCGCCGCGACAACATTGGAGCAGGCGGTCGAGCGCCACCTCGCCGCCTTCGTCGCGGCGCACCGCGACGGCATGCCGATCCGTGACCTCTACGACCGCGTGCTGGCGGAGGTGGAGCGGCCGCTGCTGCGCCTCGCCCTCGCCGCCACGCGCGGCAACCAGATCAAGGCCGCGGCGATGCTGGGCCTGAACCGCAACACGCTGCGCAAGAAGCTGCGCGACCTCGAACTGCCGGTGGTGCGCGGCAGCGGCGTTGGCGGCGGCACGGTTCCGTGACCCTGCGCTTGCCGCGCCTTCTGCGCCGGACGACGGCCGGCGGCAACGGCCAGCGCGCTGCGGTGGCGTCGTCGGAGGTGCCGCGTCAGGGCGGCGGGCCGATGCCAGCACTGCGCCGGATCGGCGAGCGGCTGCTCGGCCGGGCGGCGACGCTTGGCCTCGCCATCGGCGCGCTGCTGATGGGCATCGCGACCTTCGCGGTGCTCTCCGGCGGCAGCCCACTCGGCCCTACCAGTCCGGGCCAGGTTGTCGGCCTGGTGCTGGTCAACGCCGCCCTCGTGCTGCTGCTCGTCGGCTCGCTCGCGGCGCGGCTGGTGCGCATGTGGCTCGAGCGCCGGCGCGGCTCGGCCGGCTCGCGCCTGCATGTGCGCCTCGTCCTGCTGTTCGGTGGCGTGGCGGTGGTCCCCGCCCTGCTGGTCGCGGGTTTCGCCGCAGTGTTCTTCAACCTCGGCATCCAGGCCTGGTTCAGCGACCGCGTGCAGACCGCGCTGGAGGCGAGCCTGCAGGCCAGCCGCGCCTATCTTGAGGAGCACCGCAACGCGATCCGCGCGGACGCGCTGGCGATGGCCAACGAGCTCAACCGCATCGTCGTCCTGCGCCCGGGCCCGATCCCCTTCGCCGACACCCTGGCCTTCCAGACCAACCTGCTCGGCCTGAACTCCGCCACGGTGTTCGAGCCCTCTTCGCGCGTGATCGCCGCCCATGCCGGCGAGGCCGCGGCGCCCGACCTCACCCAGCTGCCGGCCGACGCGCTGGAAGCGGCGGAGGCCGGCGAGGTGGTGGTGCTTCCCGGCGGGTCGGAGAGCCGGGTGCGCGCCCTGGTCAGCCTCAATGTCGGTCCAGGGCTGCTGCTGCTGGTGGACCGACCGCTCGACCCGGGCGTGCTGGACCACATGCGCACCACCGCGCTGGCCTACCAGGAATACGCCGAGCTCGACCGCAACCGCGGAGGTTTGCAGATCACCTTCGCGGTGATCTTCGCCATCGCTGCCCTGTTGGTGCTGCTCGCCGCGGTGCTGATCGGGCTGGTGCTCGCCAACCAGCTCGCCCGGCCGATCTCCCGCCTGATCCAGGCGGCGGAACGGGTGCGCGCCGGCGACCTCACGACGCGGGTGGAGGAGGGGCGCGCCGACGACGAGATCGCCTCGCTGTCCCGCGCCTTCAACCGCATGACCAGCCAGCTCGCCGCGCAGCGGGCCGAGCTGATGGAGGCCTACCGCCAGATCGACGAGCGCCGCCGCTTCACCGAGACGGTGCTGGCCGGGGTCTCGGCCGGCGTGGTCGGGCTCGATCCGGACGGGCGGGTGAACCTGCCCAACCGCAGCGCCTCGAGCCTGCTCGGCGTGGACATGGATGCCGCGATCGGCTTGCCGATGGCCGGGGTGGTGCCGGAATTCGCGCCGCTGCTCGAACAGGCGCGCGCCGCGCCGGACCGTTCCCACACCGCCGAGATCCGGATCGGGCCGCCCGCGCACCGGCGCACCCTGCTCGCGCAGATCGGCGGTATGACGCAGGGCGAGGCGGTGGCCGGCTACGTGCTGACCTTCGACGACATCACCGAGCTGCTCGCTGCCCAGCGCAAGGCGGCCTGGGCGGACGTGGCGCGGCGCATCGCGCACGAGATCAAGAACCCGTTGACGCCGATCCAGCTTTCCGCCGAGCGGCTGAAGCGGCGCTACCTGAAGGAGATCCAGTCAGACCCCGAAACCTTCCGAGCCTGCACCGACACCATCGTTCGCCAGGTCGGCGACATCGGGCGGATGGTGGACGAGTTCTCCGCCTTCGCCCGCATGCCTCAGCCGGTGATCCGGCCGGAGGACCTGGGCCAGGTGGTGCGCGATGCGCTCGTCCTGCAACGCAACGCCCACCCGGAGATCGCCTATGAGGCCCGCCTGCCCGAGTCGGTCCCGGAGATCCGCTGCGACCGGCGCCTGATCGGCCAGGCCCTGACGAATCTGCTGCAGAACGCCGCCGATGCCATCGCCATGCGCCGCGAGCGCGACTCGTCGGCCGATTCGGGCCTCGCCGCCGCGCCGGATCACGACGCCGACAGCGCCGCGTCCGGGCCGGGCTCCGTCGGGCACATCGCCGTCGCGCTCGAAATCGCCGGCGACTCGGCGCGTCTGATGGTGGAGGACGACGGCATAGGCCTGCCGCAGGGCGAGGAACGCGAACGCCTGACCGAGCCCTACGTCACCCATAAGGCGAAGGGGACCGGCCTTGGCCTTGCCATCGTGAAGAAGATCATGGAGGACCATGGGGGAGGGCTCGTGCTGGAGGACCGGCAGGACAGCCCCGGCGCCCGGGCGGTGCTGACCCTGCCGCTGCGGGCCGGAGCGGCCGCCGCCATAGCGGTGGCGGAACGCGGTACTGTGGTGTCCGCGGCGGAGTCGCGGGTGGACGGGGAGGGTATGAGGCTCGCGCATGGCGCATGAGATCCTGATCGTGGATGACGAGCCCGACATCCGTGCCCTCATCGAGGGCATCCTGACGGATGAGGGCTACGAGTGCCGCCAGGCGCACAACAGCGATGCAGCGCTGGCGGCGTTCCGGCAACGGCGGCCCTCGCTCGCCATTCTCGATATCTGGCTGCAGAACTCGCGCCTGGACGGGCTCGGGCTGCTCTCCGTCATGCAGAAGGAGGAGCCGCAGGTCCCCTGCGTGATGATCTCCGGCCACGGCACGATCGAGATGGCCGTGCAGGCGATCCAGCAGGGCGCCTACGACTTCATCGAGAAGCCGTTCAAGGCCGACCGCCTGCTTCTCGTCATCGCCCGCGCCCTGGAGGCGGCGCGCCTGAAGCGCGAGAACTCCGAGCTGCGCCTGCGCGCCGGGCCGGAGGCCGAGCTGATCGGCGTTTCCTCGAGCATCGTCCAGCTCCGCAACGCCATCGAGAAGGTGGCACCGACCGGGAGCCGCGTGCTGATCTCGGGCCCCGCCGGCTCGGGGAAGGAAGTGGTCGCGCGCATGATCCACGCGCGCTCCCGCCGCGCCGACGGGCCGTTCGTCGCGCTCAACTGCGCCACCCTCAACCCGGCGCGCTTCGAAGAAGAGCTGTTCGGCGTGGAGGCCGGGGCCGATCCCGTCGCGCAGCCGCGCCGCGCCGGGGTGCTGGAGCGCGCGCATGGCGGCACGCTGGTGCTCGACGAAGTGGCCGACATGCCGCTCGAGACCCAGGGCAAGATCGTCCGCGCGCTGCAGGAGCAGGGCTTCGAGCGGGTCGGCGGCGCGACGCGGGTGAAGGTGGACGTGCGCGTGCTGGCGACCACCAACCGCGACCTGCAGGCGGAGATCGCGGCGGGCCGGTTCCGCGAGGATCTCTACTACCGGCTCGCCGTAGTGCCGCTGAAGGTGCCGCCGCTGCGGGAGCGGCGCGAGGACGTGCCGGTGCTGGCGCGCCACTTCATGGCCCGATCCGGCGAGACCTCGGGCCTTCCGCCGCGCACGCTCGCCGAGGACGCGCTCGCCGCGATGCAGGCCTATGACTGGCCGGGCAATGTCCGCGAGCTGCGCAACCTCATCGACTGGTTGCTCATCATGGCGCCTGGCGACGTCAAGGATCCGATCCGGGCCGACATGCTGCCGCCGCAGGTCGGCGCCGCGGCGCCGGCGATGCTCAAGCTCGACCGGTCGAGCGAGATCATGACGCTGCCGCTGCGCGAGGCGCGCGAGCTGTTCGAGAAGCAGTATCTGGAGGCGCAGCTCCTGCGTTTCGGCGGCAACATCAGCCGTACGGCGAATTTCGTCGGCATGGAGCGCAGCGCCCTTCACCGCAAGCTGAAATTCCTCGGCGTGCAGGCGGAGGACCGGATGGGGTCGTCGTCCTCCGCCTCGACTTCCGCCGCGCCGGCGGCGGCCACGCAGAGCGTCGCCACGCCGAGCGCCTGAGCGGCGGTCGGTTGGTCGGACGGAGGGGAAGGGGGAGCATGTCGCGCATCGCCTATGTCAACGGCCGCTACCTGCCGCAGCGCTTCGCTTCGGTGAACATCGAGGACCGCGGCTACCAATTCGGCGACGGCATCTACGAGGTGGTGCACCTCTATGACGGCCGCTGCATCGATGAGGACCGGCACCTCGACCGGCTGGAGCGGTCCCTGCGCGAGATCCGGCTGCCGATGCCGATGTCGCGCACCGCCCTGCGCTTCGTGCTGCGCGAGGTTGCGCGCCGCAACCGCGTCACCGAGGGACTGCTCTACATGCAGGTGACGCGCGGCGTTGCCCGGCGCGACCATGCCTTCCCGTCACGGCCCGTTCCGCCGGCGCTGGTCGTGACCGTCAAGCGCATCCCGCCCTATCCGACCGATGTGGACTCCTGGGCGGCGTCGGCGATCCTGCATCCCGACCTCCGCTGGGCGCGGCGCGACATCAAGAGCGTCAACCTGCTGCCCAATGTCCTCGCCCGCCAGGCGGCGAAGGAGCAGGGCGCGCTGGAGGCCGTGCTCTACGACGAGGCCACGGGCATGATCACCGAAGGCGCGGCGACGAATTTCTGGATCGTGGACGAGCACGGCGTGCTGCGCACGCGCCATCTCGACCATGTGATCCTGCCCGGCTGCACCCGCGGCGCCCTGCTCTCCGAGCTGCGCGAGGCCGGCATCCCCTACGAGGAACGCGCCTTCACCGTCGAGGAGGCGCGCCGCGCGCGCGAGGCCTTCATCACCTCCGCGACCTCCTTCGTGAAGCCGATCACGCGGCTCGACGGCCAGCCGGTCGGCGAGGGCAGCGTCGGTCCGGTGGTGCGGCGGCTGTTCGACATCTTCGCGCGCCACGTGAAGGGTCCGCCGCGCAACGCGGCCGGGGCGGCGGCGTGACGACGGTGCCGGCGCCGGACGCGCTTCCTCGCCCCGTCGCGATCCTCTGGGACTGGGACAACACGCTGGTGGACGGCTGGGCGGCGATCGCCGCCGGGCTCAACGCTGCCTTCCGCGCCTTCGGCCTGCCCGAATGGAGCCTTGCGGAGGTGAAGGGCCGCGTGCGTCGTTCCCTGCGCGAGAGCTTCCCGGAGATCTTCGGTCCCGATTGGGAGACGGCGCGCGAAATTTTCTACGCCGAGGTTCGCGCTCGCCACCTGGCCGTGCTGACGCCGATGCCGGGCGCCGATGACGCGCTCCGCGCCGCCGCCGCCCTCGCGCCGCAGGGCGTGGTCAGCAACAAGCAGGGCCTGCTGCTGCGGGCCGAGGCGGCGCATCTCGGCTGGGCGGAACGGTTCCGCGCCCTCGTCGGCGCCGGCGACGCCGTGGCCGACAAGCCCGACCCGGCGCCGCTGCGCATGGCGCTCGCGGCGTGCGGGATCGCACCTGGGCCCGCCGTCTGGTACGTCGGCGACACGGCGCTCGACATGCAGGCGGCGCGCGCGGCAGGCTGCGCTGCGGTGCTGCTCGGCGCGGCGGAGCATGATGGCGGTGTCGGCAACGCAGCGCCGGATGCAGCGTTCGCGGACGGATATGCGCTGGCCGCGTATCTCGTCCGCCTTGCCAAGCGCGACTGACATCGCCATTGGTGTGGCAACCGGGGTTTGGCGGGGCAGGGGACGCCCGGCCGGCATGCCTCTGGGAGCCCACGAACAACAAGAAGGACCGCGCCGTGGCCGCCGAGAAGTCCCAGAACGTGCAGGATGTGTTCCTGAACCACGTCCGCAAGAGCAAGACCCCCGTAACCATCTTTCTGGTGAACGGTGTCAAGC
>JADGHI010000146.1 GCA_019689515.1 Acetobacteraceae bacterium
CCACGCATCGGCGCGACTAGGCGAGACACGCCATCGTGCTGCCGCTGCCTGAAGGCCGGCCCACCTGCGCTGCGGGCCACAGTTCGCGCTCGGTTGCGGTGAGACAGGCCAGGCCG
This sequence comes from Acetobacteraceae bacterium, assembly GCA_019689515.1. GTDB lineage: Bacteria > Pseudomonadota > Alphaproteobacteria > Acetobacterales > Acetobacteraceae > Caldovatus. Next base: position 117 of record JADGHI010000146.1, read on the forward strand.
CGTCGCTCGGGGGCACGCCCCCGGCTCACGGCATTGGAACAGCTGGCGGCGACCGCGGTCGGCACGACGCTGCATTGCCGGCAGCTTGGACGCGTCGCCGCAGCAAGGACGTCGTTGTGGGTAGCAGCGTCCATCCGCCGGCAGAACGCGCGCCGATCGGCGGGCGGCGTCGGGGCCGCCACGCCCTGGCGCCGGGCCGCCGGCGGTCGGCTGACGGAAACGCCAAGAATCGAGCCAGGGAGCGCCCAGCGCATGGCCGCCTACATCGAGACCACCTACCGGAACCCGGTCATCGAGGAGGTCTGGGCCGATCCCGCCCTCGCCGGCCCTGACGACGAGGGCTGGTACTGGTGCTACGCGACCGACGACGAGCACGAGCCGCCGCCGGCGCGGCGCTTCAAGGTCGCGCGCTCCCGCGACCTGGTGCGCTGGGAGACCGACCCACCCGGCACGGAGGCCGGCGCGATCCCGCGGCCGATCCCGAACCAGGGGCGGTACCGCGCCTGCTGGGCGCCCGACGTGCGGCGCCTCGGCCAGCGCCGCTGGGTGCTCTACGGCTCGCTGAAATTCGACGACCATGCCGAGACGGGCGAGGCCGGGCACGGCATCATCGCTGCGCATTCCGCCGGGCCCACCGGGTTCGCGGACCCCGTCGTGCTGAGGCGCGGCCCCGGCTTCACCGCCATAGATCCGTGCTTCTTCCGCTCGCGCGCGCTCGGGAAGGACTTCCTCTACTGGGGCTCCGGCCACGCACCGATCCTGGGGCAGGAGCTGCGCGCCGACGCAATGGGCTTCGCGCCGGGCTCCGCGCCGCGCGCGGTGCTGGCGCCCGGTCCGGCCGACCCGGAGGCGCATCTGTGGGAGGGCGTGCACGTGATCGAGCGGCCGGGCGACGACGGCGCCGGCGGGCTGATCATGCTCGCCTCCGGCGTCTGCACCTGGACCGGTCCCTACCGCGTCCTGGCCTTCCTGGGTGGGCCACACCCCCTGGACCCGTTCCGCCGCCTCGTGGGCCGCGCCCCGGTGCTCCGCGAGAACGCGACCTGGAACCGCTGTGGCCAGGCCTTCGTGATGTGCGATGCCATCGGCCAGCACTGGATCTTCTACCACGCCGTGCGCGGCGACGCGGTGATCCCGGGGACGGAGGACGTCGAGATCACCGGCGCCAGCGGCCGCCGCCACGGCGTGCCGCTGCGCCAGATGTGCATGGACCGCCTGCTCTTCGACGCGCAGGGCTTGCCCTATGTCGTGGGTGGCTCGCCCTCGCTGGGGTTGCGCACGGGGCCTGTCGTGCGGCGGTGGGCCTGAATGGCGGCGGCGATGCGCCACCCGTGCCCCTTCATCCGATCCGGGCGAAGGCCGTGTGCTATCCCTGTCGCCGCCCACCTACCTAACGCGCCGCGGTCCGCCGCCGCGCCATGCTCCGCACCAGGTGCCGCATCAGCCCGGCGAAGGCGGCAAGCCACGCGGCGATCGCGACGAACACGAAGACTGCCGGGATCCCCTCGAGGAACGGCAGGTCCAGCGCCTGCGACATCTCGAAGGTGCTGGCCGTGTACATCCCGAGCGGGAACACCATCCCCCGGAAGTCGGGCTCGCAGGCGAGAGGATTCCGCCGGACCAGGTAACGCCACGCCGTCAGCGACCAATAGTGTGCGCGGGCCAACCGCAGGCGATGCGCCCCGAATGCCGCTCGGGCCGGGCGTCGCCCCGATACGACGCGCCTCGGCCCTTTCGCGCGGCTTCCCGTGCGCCTGCCCTCTACGAAGGCAGGCCGAGCACATTCTTCGCCACGATGTTCCGCTGGATCTCGTTCGAGCCGCCGTAGATCGTCGCCGGCCGCGCCTGGATGAAGAGACCGGTCGCGTTCAGGTCGCGGTTGCCTTCGATCGGCCCGAGCAGGCCCGCGTTCTCGCCGGCGATCTCCAGCATCGTGTCGGTGATCCGCTGGAACAGCTCGGTCTGGTAGATCTTCAGCATCGAGACGTCCGGCCCGAGCGTCTCGCCGCGCCTGAGCTTCGCGACATAGACGCCGTAGAACGCCTTCAGGTCCTCGAGGTCGAGCCGCAGCCGCGCGTAGCGGTCCTGGAACTCCGGCTCCTCCCACACGCCCATGTGCTCGGCGAGCTCGCGCAGCCCCTTCAGCGCGTAGGCGGACTGGCGCGGCGAGCCAAGGTAGATCCGCTCGAAGCCGAGCAGGGCCTTGGCCATGTCCCAGCCCTTGTTGATCTGGCCGACCAGGTTCTTCTTCGGCACGCGGACGTTGTCGAAGAACACCTCGCAAAACTCGTCATGAAGCTCGAGGTTGATGATCGGCTTCACGGTGATGCCGGGCGTGTCCATCGGCACCAGCAGGAAGCTGATCCCCTCCTGCTTCTTCGCCTGCTTGTCGGTGCGCACCAGCAGGAAGATCCAGTTGGCGTCCATCGCCAGGGTGGTCCAGATCTTCTGGCCGTTGACGACGTAGTGGTCGCCGTCCTCCACCGCCTCGGTGCGCAGGCTCGCGAGGTCGGAGCCGGCGTTGGGCTCGGAGTAGCCCTGGCACCAGATGTGCTCGCCGGTGAGGATCTTCGGCAGGAAGTACTTCTTCTGCTCCTCCGAGCCGTACTTGATGATCAGCGGGCCGAGCAGGACGATGCCGTGGTCGTTGGTGCGCGTGCAGCCCCAGCGCTCCAGCTCCTCCGTCATGATGATCTGCTTGGAGGGCGAGAGGCCCATGCCGCCGTATTCCTTGGGCCAGCCCGGGCAGAGCCAGCCCTTCTCGGCGAGCTTGAAGTACCAGACCTTGTTGTCCTTCCAGTGCAGGCGCTTCGGCGGATGGCGCAGCTCGGGCGGGTAGTTCGCCTCGATCCAGCGGCGCACATGCAGGCGGAAGGCCTCGTCGTCGAGGGCGTTCAGGTCCTCGGGCTCGGCCGGCGTGACGGCAGCAGCGGTCATCGGCTCAGACTCCCTTGAAGACGGGCTTGCGCTTGGCGAAGAAGGCGGCGCGGCCCTCCTTGTGGTCCTCGGTGGTGAAGAGCAGGCCCTGGAAAATCTTCTCCTGCTCCAGCGCCTCGTCGAGGCCCTCGGCGAGGATCTCCTTGGTGAGCTTGATCGGCGCCGGCGCCTCCTGCGCGAGGAAGCGCGCCTTCTCCAGCGCGGTCGCGAGCGCCTGGCCCTTCGGCGCGACGAAGTCCACGAGGCCGATGCGCTCCGCCTCCGGCGCGGTGAGCTGCTCGTGATAGAACAGGATGCGCCGCGCACGGCCCATGCCGACGCGCGCCGGCAGGAAGTGCGGCAGGCCCATGTCGGACATCAGGCCGATCTTGTGGAAGCCCGCGACGAAGCGCGCATCCTCCGCCGCGACGATGGTGTCGCAGGCGCAGGCGAGGGCCATGCCGGCGCCCGCGCACCAGCCCTCCACCGCGGCGACGATCGGCAGCCCGCCCTTGGCCATCAGCCGCACCAGACGGTGCGTACGGCGCATGCGATCGCGCCCGTCCATCGCGGTCGCGACCTCCATGCGGGAGATGTCGCCGCCGGAGCAGAACGTGCCCTCGCTGCCGGTCACCACCACCGCGCGGATTCCGCTGTCCGGCGCGTGCGCCCGCTCCAACGCATCCTCGAGCGCGGTGCGCAGCGGCATGGCGAGCGCGTTGCGGCGCGCGGGGTAGTCGAGCGTCAGGATCAGGACGGCGCCGTCGCGCTCCTCCAGGACGCGCATGCGCTCCGCAGCGTCGCTCATTCCTCGGCCCCCTCCGGCGCGTCCTTCATGAAGCGGCGGCGGTGCAGCGTGGCGGAGCCGAACTGGTTCGCCAGCACCATCGCCTTCCGCAGATAGAGTCCGGCGTCGTACTCGTCCGTGTAGCCGATGCCGCCATGGAGCTGGATCACCTGGCGCGTGACCAGCATCGAGGCCTCCGCCGCCCGCGCCTTGGCGCGCGAGACGGCCGCACGCCGCGCCGCGCCCTCCGCCCCGGCGTCGAGCGCCGCCGCCGCGCTCTCCACGCTCGCGCGCGTGAGGCCGAGCTGGATCTTCAGATCCGCCGCGCGGTGCTGCAGCGCCTGGAAGCTGCCGATCACCCGGCCGAATTGCTGCCGGGTCTTGAGGTAGTTCAGCGTGAGGTCGAAGCTCTTCTCCATCACGCCGAGCAGATAGGCCGCGGTCGTCAGCGCCGCCTCGTCCAGCGCGAGATCGAGCACCGCGCCAACGTCGTCCGCCACGCGCTTCGCCTGGCCAAGCGCGAGCCGCAGCGTGCCGTAGTTGCCCCCGTCCTGCGTGCGCTCGATCGCAAGGTCCGCGCCCTCGCGCGGCATCTCGTAGAGCGCGATGCGGCCGCCCTCGCGCACCGGGACCAGGAACAGCGCTGCCCCCGCCGCCTGCGGGATGAAGCGCCGCGGCGCATCCGGGCTGCCCGGCACGTCCAGCGTGTCCGGCCGCTCCTGCCAGGCGATCGGCGCGTAGATCTCGCCGGCGAGGATGCGCGCCAGCGTCGCCCGGTCCTCCGCCACCGCCGCCAGCACCGCCGCCGACAGCGCGGAGGGGATCAGCGGTTCCGGCGCCAGGCCCGCGCCCAGCTCCTCCGCCAGGGCGCACATCTCGCCCATTCCGAGCCCCGCGCCGCCCGCCGATTCCGGCACCCGCAGCCCGATCCAGCCGAGCTCGCCCATCTGCCGCAGCACGGCGGGATCGAAGCCCGGGTCCGTGAAGCGCAGCGCCCGCACGCGCTTCGTGTCGCCGCCGCGCGGCGCCACCGCGGCGGCGCTGTCGCGGATCATGCGGATGGATTCGGCGCGATCCGCCTCGGTGCTCGCCACCGCCTCGCTCATGCGTCTCCCCCCTCAGGCAGGCAGGTGCAGCTTCGCCCCGCTCCGCTCCTGCAGCGCCTCGAAGGTCACGCCGGGCGCCATGTCCACCACGACGAAGCCACGGCCCTTCACCACGTCGAACACGCCGAGATTGGTGTAGACCCGGCTCACCGCGCCGAGCGCCGTCAGCGGGTAGCTGCACTTCTCGACGAGCTTCGGCCGCCCGTCCTTGGTCGTGTGCTCCATCACGACCCAGAGCCGCTTCGCGCCGGCGGCGAGGTCCATCGCGCCGCCGACGGCGGGCGCCGTGTCGTTCTCGCTCGTCGCCCAGTTGGCGATGTCGCCGTTCTCCGCGACCTCGAAGGCGCCGAGCACGCAGAGATCAATGTGCCCGCCGCGGATCATCGCGAAGGAGTCCGCGTGGTGGAAGTAGGACCCGCCGGGCCGCAGCGTCACCGGCTGCTTGCCGGCATTGACCAGCCAGGGATCCACCTTGTCCGGCGCCGGCGCGGGCCCCATGCCGAGGATGCCGTTCTCGGAGTGGAGGATCACCTCGCGCTCCGCCGGCACGTGGTTGGCGATCATGGTCGGGATGCCGATGCCGAGGTTGACGAACCAGCCCTCGGGGATGTCCTGCGCCACGCGGGCGGCCATCTGATCGCGCGAGAAGGGCTTCATGGCGAGTTTCTCCTCCCGTCGAAACGCTAGGCCCAGTCCGGGCCCCTGTCCACGTGGATCACCCGCTTCACGAAGATGCCGGGCGTCACGACGTGGTTGGGGTCGATCTCCCCGAGCTCGCGGATGTGCATCGCCTGGGCGATGGTCAGATCGGCGGCCATCGCCATCACCGGGTTGAAGTTGCGCCCGCTCGCCCGGTAGGTGAGGTTGCCCCAGCGGTCGGCCTCCCAGGCCTCGATCAGGGCGACGTCGCCCTTCAGCGCGCGCTCGAGCACATACTGCCGGCCGTCGATCTCGCGCACCTCCTTGCCCTGGGCGAGCAGGGTGCCGACGCCCGTCGGCGTGTAGAAGGCCGGGACGCCGGCGCCCGCGGCGCGCATGCGCTCGGCGAGCGTGCCCTGGGGCACGATCTCCAGCTCGATCTTCCCCTGGCGGTACAGCTCCTCGAACACGACGGAGCCGGCGGAGCGCGGGAAGGAGCAGATGATCTTCCGCACGCGGCCGAGCTCCATCAGCCGCGCCAGGCCCGTGTGACCGGTGCCGGCGTTGTTGGCGACGCAGACGAGGTCCTTCGCGCCCTGCTCGATCAGCCCCTCGATCAGCGCGTCCGGCTGGCCGACGGCGCCGAAGCCGCCGATCAGCACGGTGGATCCGTCCTTGATGCCTGCCATGGCCTCAGCCATGGTCCGGACGATCTTGTCGATCATCGCTTCCCCCGCGTTCCGCGGCGCCGGGTGCGTGGCGCGCGGAGCGGGCTCTAGCCTTGCGCGCCGTCCGGGTCCAGGGGGTCGTCGGGCAGCGGGCCGATGCCGGCGGCGAGCTCGCCCGCCTGGCGCACCACCGCGAGCAGGCGCAGGCCCAGCGCCTCGGAGCCTTCGGGCAGGAAGGCATCGGCCGTGCGCAGCACGGCCTCGATCTCCTCCGCGTCCATCGCGCCCTTGGCACGCAACGCGCCGATCAGGGCGGCGACCAGCGCGATGAGCGCGTTGATCTGCTGCTGGTGCGGATGGTCGGAGAGGGGCGGCGGAGGCGGTGGCGGCCCGCCTCTCGTCACCCGTGCATGATCCTCGTCGTGGCGCATCGCCGTCGGCACACCCGTTCCGTGTCGCGCCACGCGGCGGCCCCGCCGCATAGCGTCCTCGGCGGACATGACGCACGCCGAGGCCAGGCGTTGCTCGCCATTGGCGCTGGCCGCGATCAGGGGTGCGGGACCGAAACCTGGGGTTGGCGGCCCGAACCCGCCTGTGGCTTCGGCGGTGTCCGGCCCGCCGCTGCACCCCGCCCGGTTCGCCCGATGGCGGTCCGGCCGTGGTGCGGCGTGCGGCGACGGGAGAACCCGACGCGCCGCTCAGTCCGCCGCGAGCTCGATCACGGCGTCCGCCGCGTAGCAGCCCTGGCCTTCGGGCAGCACCAGCAGCGGGTTCACGTCCACGCTGCGCAGCCGCGGCCCGGCCGCCGCCGCGAAGGCCGAGAGGCGCGACAGCGCCTGCGCCAGCGCCGGCACGTCCGCCTTGGGCCGCCCGCGCGCACCGTCGAGCAGCGGAAAGCCCCGGAGAGAGCGGATCATCCGCTCCGCCTGCGCCGGATCGAGGGGGCAGCGGTGCAGGGCGAAGTCCTTGAGCACCTCGATGAACACGCCGCCGAGGCCCACCATCGCCACCGGCCCGAACACCGGATCGCGCGTGATGCCAAGCGCCATCTCCACCGCGCCGGTGATCTGCTTCGCCACCAGCACGCCTTCGATGCGCGCGCCCGGCGCCCGCTCGCGCGCCCGGGCGAGCAGCGTCGCGAAGCCCGCGCGCACCCCGTCGGCGTCCCGCACGTCGAGCAGCACGCCGCCGATCTCGCTCTTGTGGAGGATGTCGGGCGAGAGGATCTTCAGCACCACCGGGTAGCCGATCTCCTCCGCCGCCGCGACCGCGGCCACCGCGTCACTGCAGGCGTGCTCCGGCACTGCCGGCACGCCCGCCTCGGCGAGCAGGCGCTTGGCCACCGCTTCGCTCGGCGTCGTCTCGGGCAGGCGCACCGTGGGCAGCGGCACTGCGGCGGCGGCCTGTTCCGCCCGCGCGAAGGACTCGCCGAAGCGGCCCATGGCGTGCAGCGCGACCACCGCGCGCGAGGGGTCCTCGAAGATGACGAAGCCGTCCTCCTCGTACCGCCGGCGCACCTCCTCCGGCACGATGGCGGAGAGCACCCACAGCCGGTCCGGGTGCCGCGCGATCGCGCCCGTGAGCTGCTCGTGCAGCGCCTCGCCCACCGAGCGCGAGCCGGCGGTCTGGGTGAAGAAGGCCAGGATGCTGGAGTAGCCGCCGTCCTCCGCGACGCTGTCGGCGAAGCGGCCGACCAGGCTGAGGTCGTTCGCCACCTGCGCCGTGCAGTCCACCGGGTTGCGCGGCCCGCAGAACGGCACCAGCTCGCGCAGCTTCGCCTGCGCCGCCTCCGGCATCGGCGGCATGGGCAGGCCGAGCGCCTCCGCCGCGTCGGAGATCAACACGCCCGCGCCGCCCGAGATCGTCAGCACGCCGAGCGTGTTGCGCACCGGATAGATCCGCTTCGTCGCCGCGTAGGCGATGTCGAGCATCTCCTCCGTCGTGCGCGCGCGCCCGCCGCCGCCCGCGGCGAGCACGCCCAGCGTCACCCCCGCGGTCGCTTATAAACATAAGAA
>JADGHI010000147.1 GCA_019689515.1 Acetobacteraceae bacterium
GGTGCGGGGCCGTCCTGCCATCTTCCGGCCTCGCCGTCATCCGGTCCGTCGTCCGTCCGTCACCGGTCCCCGTGCCGTGCGCGGCGCGGCGTGGTCCGGCGCCGTTCGGGACAATCTCCACCCCGCCGTTGCGCCCCGGCGGGGCTTGGGCCATCTTGCATCCATCCCGCTGATCCCGCGCGGGAGAGAGCGGTCCGCTGGCGTGCCGGCGAGGATCGCCGCCGAAGGCGCAACCGGCCCCCGGAAACGCTCAGGCAGAAGGGCCGCGCGGGGAAGGGACCTCTGGAAAGCCCGGTTCCGCAAGGAGCCGGCACCGAAGGAGTAAGGCGCCGGGCATGGCCCTGCCGCCGAATCTCTCAGGTCATCGGACAGAGGGGGGCCGCGGATCAACATTCCAGGCCGCGCGTCGCGGCAGGAGGGACCGTGGCCGAATCGCCGCACGACACTGGGACTGCCCCACTTCGCGAGACCCCGCTCGCCGCGCTGCACCGCGAGCTGGGCGCGCGCATGGTGCCCTTCGCCGGCTACGCCATGCCGGTGCAGTACCCGACCGGCATCGTCGCCGAGCACCAGCACTGCCGCACCGCCGCCGCGCTGTTCGACGTCTCCCACATGGGCCAGGCGGAGCTGATCGGCACCGGCGCCGCCGCGGCGCTGGAGCGGCTGACGCCTGCCGACGTGCAGGGCCTGAAGCCGGGGCGCCAGCGCTACGGGCTGCTCACCAACGAGGAGGGCGGCATCGAGGACGACTTCATGGTCGCCAATCTCGGCGACCGGCTCTTCCTCGTCGTCAACGCCAGCCGCAAGCAGGACGATTTCGACCGCATCGCCGCGGCGCTGCCGCCGGGGCTGCGGCTCGCGCGGCGCGAGGACCGCGCGCTGCTCGCGCTCCAGGGACCGCAGGCCGTGGATGTGCTCTCCACCCTCGCGCCCGATGTCGCGAAGCTGTCCTTCATGGGCATCGCGGAGATGACGATCGCCGGCGTGCCCGCGATCGTCAGCCGCTCCGGCTACACGGGCGAGGACGGGGTGGAGATCTCTGTCCCAGACGAGCGGGCCGAGGAGTTCGCGCGCGACCTGCTGCGCCTTCCCGGCGTCGCGCCCGCGGGACTCGGCGCGCGCGATTCGCTGCGGCTGGAGGCGGGGCTCTGCCTCTACGGCAACGACATCGACGCGACCACCAGCCCGGTCGAGGCCGCGCTCACCTGGACCATCGGCAAGCGCCGCCGCATGGCCTGGGACTTCCCCGGCGCCGAGCGCGTGCGGCAGGAACTCGCGGACGGGCCGAAGCGCCGTCGCGTCGGCATCCGGCCGGAGGGTCGCCAGCCGGCGCGTGCCCACACGCCCATCCACGCACCCGGCGGCGCCCAGATCGGCGAGATCACCTCCGGCGGCTTCGGCCCGACGCTGAACGGCCCGATGGCCATGGGCTACGTCGCGCCCGCGCATGCCGAGGACGGCACCGCGCTAGAGCTGATGGTGCGCGGCAAGGCCCTGCCGGCGCGCGTCGTCCCGCTGCCCTTCGTCCCCCACCGCTACGCCCGATGAGGAATGCCCCGATGGCCGAGCTGCGATACACCAAGGACCACGAATGGGTGCGGATGGACGGCGACACCGCCACCGTCGGCATTTCCGACCACGCGCAGAACGCGCTGGGCGACGTGGTGTTCGTTGACCTGCCCGAGATCGGGCGCGAGGTCTCGGCCGGCGAGGCCGTGGCGGTGGTGGAGAGCGTGAAGGCCGCCTCCGACGTCTATGCCCCGGTTTCCGGGCGCATCGTCGAGGTGAACAGCGCGCTCGCCGAGGACCCCGGCCTGATCAACCGCGAGCCGACCGGCGAGGGCTGGTTCTTCCGGATCGAGCCGCGCGACCCGGCGGAGATCGAGACTCTGATGGACGAGGCCGCCTACGCCGCCTTCCTGGAGAGCCAGGCATGAGCGTGGCGCTCGAGGAGCTTTCCGCCCTGGAGGACCAGGGCAGCTTCGCGCGCCGCCACATCGGTCCCTCGGAGGCCGAGATCGCGGAGATGCTCGCCGTGGTGGGCGCTTCGAGCCTCGAGGATCTCGCCGCGCGCACCCTGCCGGCGGGAATCCGTGGCACCGCCGACCTCTCCGCCCTGCCGCCGCCGGCGACCGAGGCGGAGGTGATCGCGGAGCTGCGCGCGCTCTCCGAGAAGAACAAGCGCGTGAAGTCGCTGATCGGCCTCGGCTACCACGGCACGCACGTGCCGCCGGTGATCCTGCGCAACGTGCTGGAGAATCCCGGCTGGTACACGGCCTACACGCCCTACCAGGCGGAGATCTCGCAGGGGCGGCTCGAGGCGCTGGTGAACTTCCAGACCATGGTGGCGGACCTCACCGGCCTGCCGGTCGCCAATGCCTCGCTGCTCGACGAGGGGACGGCCGCGGCGGAGGCGATGCACCTCGCGCTCGGCGCGACGCGCGGCAAGAGCCGCACGCTGGTCGCCGCGTCCGACCTGCATCCGCAGACTCTCGCCGTGGTGCGCGTGCGCGCCGAGCCGCTCGGGGTGACCGTGAAGGTCGTGGCGCCCGGCGAGGTGGCGGCGGCCTGCGCGGCCGAGAAGCCCTTTGCCCTGCTGCTGCAATACCCCGGCACGACCGGCGAGGTGCGCGACCTGCGCGCGGAGATCGAGGCGGCGCACGCCGCGGGTGGCCTCGCCATCGTCGCGGCCGATCCGCTCGCGCTCTGCCTGCTGACGCCGCCCGGCGAGGTGGGCGCGGACGTCGTGGTCGGCTCGACCCAGCGCTTCGGCGTGCCGATGGGCTATGGCGGGCCGCATGCCGCCTACATGGCGGTGAAGGACGCCCACAAGCGGCTGATGCCCGGGCGCCTCGTCGGCGTCTCGGTGGACGCGGCTGGCGCGCCGGCGATGCGCCTCGCGCTGCAGACGCGCGAGCAGCACATCCGGCGCGAGAAGGCGACCTCCAACATCTGCACCGCCCAGGTGCTGCTCGCGGTGATGGCGAGCATGTACGCCGTCTGGCACGGGCCGGAGGGGCTGAAGCGCATCGCGCGCCGGGTGAGCCTCCAGGCGCGGCTCCTGGCCGACGCGGCGCGGCGCGCGGGCCTCGCGCTGCGCCACGATGCCTTCTTCGACACCATCGCCCTCGAATGCGGCTCTGCCAAGGCGGCGGACGCGCTGATGGCGGCGGCGCTGGCGCGCGGCTTCAACCTGCGCCGCGTGGACGAGGGCTGTGTCGGCATCGCGCTCGACGAGACCGTCACGCGCGAGGACCTGGTCGCGCTCTGCGCCGCGATCGCCGACGCCACTGGCACCGCGCCGTCCGGGCTGGGCGTGCTCAGCCCCGCCGGCGGCATTCCGGAGGCGCTCGCCCGCACCTCGCCCTTCCTCACCGCGGAGGTGTTCAACAGCCACCGCTCGGAGCACGCCATGCTCCGCTACCTCAGGCGGCTGGAGGAGAAGGACGTCGCGCTCAACCGCAGCATGATCCCGCTGGGGTCCTGTACGATGAAGCTGAACGCGACGGCGGAGATGATCCCGATCACCTTCCCGGGCTTCACCGACATCCACCCCTTCGCGCCCGCCGACCAGGCGGAGGGCTATGCCGAGCTGATCGGGCGGCTGGAGCGCTGGCTCGCCACGATCACCGGCTTCGCCGCCGTGTCGTTGCAGCCCAATGCCGGCAGCCAGGGCGAGTATGCGGGGCTGCTGGCGATCCGCGCCTACCACCGGGCGCGAGGGGAGGGGCATCGCGACGTCTGCCTCATTCCGTCCTCCGCGCACGGCACCAACCCGGCCTCGGCGGTGATGGCGGGGATGCGCGTCGTCGTGGTCGCCTGCGACCGCGACGGCAACGTGGACCTCGCCGACCTGCGCGCCAAGGCGGAGGCGCATGCGGACAAGCTCGCCGCGCTGATGGTGACCTACCCCTCCACCCACGGCGTGTTCGAGGAGGACATCCGCGCGATCTGCGACCTGATTCACGCGAACGGCGGTCAGGTCTACATGGATGGCGCGAACATGAACGCGCAGGTCGGCCTTACCTCGCCGGCCGCGATCGGCGCGGATGTGTGCCATCTCAACCTGCACAAGACCTTCTGCATCCCGCATGGTGGCGGCGGACCGGGGGTGGGGCCGATCGGCGTCGCCGCGCACCTCGCGCCGCATCTGCCGAACCACCCGCTGCATCCGGGCGCCGGTCCGGCCACCGGCTACGGCCCGGTCAGCGCCGCGCCCTTCGGCAGCGCCTGCATCCTGCCGATCAGCTACGCCTATATCCGGCTGATGGGCGCGGAGGGGCTGACGCGCGCGACGCAGGTCGCGATCCTCAACGCGAACTACGTCGCGAAGCGGCTCGAGGGTCACTACCCGGTGCTCTACAAGGGCGCACGCGGGATGGTGGCGCATGAGTGCATCCTCGACTGCCGCGGCTTCCAGCAGGGCGGCGGCGTGCTGGTCGAGGACATCGCCAAGCGCCTGCAGGACTACGGCTTCCACGCGCCCACCATGTCCTGGCCGGTCGCTGGGACGCTGATGGTGGAGCCGACCGAGAGCGAGCCGAAGGCCGAGCTCGACCGCTTCATCGACGCGATGATCGCGATCCGCGCCGAGATTCGCGCCATCGAGCAGGGCCGCGCGGACAAGGCCGACAACCCGCTCAAGAACGCCCCCCACACGGCGGAGGAGATCGCCGCGGCCGAGTGGACGCACCCCTACACGCGCGAGCAGGCGGCCTTCCCGCTGCCCTTCGTCCGCGGCCACAAGTACTGGCCGCCGGTCAAGCGCGTGGACAACGTCTATGGCGACCGCAACCTGGTGTGCACCTGCGCGCCGCTGGAGGAATACGCACAGCGGATGCACCTCGAAGCGGCGGAGTGATGCCGCTTCGGATGGGGTTGCGGGCCGCCGATGCCGAACTACCGCATCGAGTTCTTCCGCCGGATGGACCAGGCCGAGCCGAGCATGGTCTTCCTCTACGGCGCGGCGGATGAGGCGGATGCGGAGTGGTTCGCGAGGCAGGGCGCGATCTTCCTCGACGCGGAGATCTACGCCGTGAACCCGGACAGTTCACGGCCGCCCCTGCCGCGCGGTCAGGCGGAGCGGTTGTGGCCGCGCCCTGAGCCGGTGCCGGTCCCCGATCGGCGGTCAGCGCGACGCTGATGCCGCCGGTTCCGTCGCGGCCGCGCGGGCTGCGCGAGGGGGCGAGGCGGTAAGCGATGCGCGCTGCCGCCTCGATCCCGCCCACGCCCGCCGCTGCCGGCGGGCGGGTGGTCATTTTGAGGGCGGCGGGCGCCCTGGCGGCTTGCTTCGCCCCACACCGCTCCTGGAGGAAGGCGAGCCCCGCTGCCTCCTCCGGCGGCCCCGGCTCGGCCGGGCCGGTGTGCAAGGCGGGGGAACGGGCGGCGTCCACGCGATGCGTCGTGGTTCCGTGGAGGCCAAACCGGCCGGCGCGGCGCCGGTTCCAGGGATGCCTCGATCCGTCGCCGCGCCTGCCCCCGACGTTGCGGGGACGTGCGCAGGCCGCGTAGCCTGCCCGCCATCGCGCTCAGGAGGACGCCGCCCGTGCCCGAGCCCGCTGCCGCCGATCCCCGCTTCGCCTTCGCCGCCGCGGCGGCGGCGCTCGTCCCGCCCGAGCCCGGCCGGCGCAGCGCGCGCATCTTCGAGCACGGCTCGCTCGAGATCCGCTGGTATGCCCCGCGCGGCAGCGACCCGCAGGGGCCGCACACGCGCGACGAGGTCTATGTCATCGTCTCCGGCCGCGGCACCTTCTTCCGCGACGGCCGGCGCGCGCCCTTCGGCCCCGGCGACCTGCTCTTCGTCCCCGCCGGCGCCGAGCACCGCTTCGAGGACTTCTCCGACGACCTCGCCGCCTGGGTGATCTTCTACGGCCCCGAAGGCGGCGAGGCACCGCGCTGAACAGGAGCACCACACCCTCATGCCCGAAGGCATCACGATCCGCCCCCTGGAAGCCCGCCACCGCGCCGACTGGGAACGGCTCTACGCCGGCTACGCGGCGTTCTACAAGGTGACGCAGACGCCGGAGATGCGCGAGCGCGTCTGGTCCTGGATCCACGACCCCGCGCATGAGGTGAAGGCGCTCGTCGCCGAGACGACGGAGGGCCGCGCCGTCGGCCTCGCCCATTACCGCCCCTTCGCGCGGCCGCTCAGCGCCACCATCGGCGGCTTCCTCGACGACCTCTTCGTGGACCCGGAGTTCCGCGGCCGGCGCATCGCGGACGCGCTGATCGAGGCCGTGGCGGAGATCGGGCGCGCGCGCGGCTGGTCCGTGATCCGCTGGATCACCGCGGACGACAACTACCGTGGCCGGGGCGTCTATGACCGGCTCGCCACCCGCACGATGTGGATCACCTACGACCTCAAGCTTTCGGGTTGAGCGGGGCAGGGGCTACCGGCCCGCGCGCCGCGGTGCCAAACAGGGACGGACGACCGGACCGGAGAGGAGGGGCTGATGGCCTCCTACGACCTTGTGCTGCGCGGCGGGCAATGCGTGCTGCCCTGGGGGATCGAGGCGGTGGATGTCGGCGTGCGCGACGGACGCATCGCCGCGCTCGGCGACCTGCGCACCGCGGCGGCCGCGCAGGAGATCGACTGCCGCGGCCTGCACGTGCTGCCGGGGCTGATCGACCCGCATGTGCACCTGCGCGACCCCGGCGATCCGAAGGTGGAGAACGTCTCGGACGGCACCCGCGCGGCGGTGCTCGGCGGCCTCACCGCGGTGTTCGACATGCCGAACACCTCGCCGCTGATCGACCAGCGCGAGCGGCTGGACTGGAAGCGCGAATATGTCCAGGGCCGCGCCTGGTGCGACGTCGGCCTCTATGTCGGCGCCACCAAGACCAACATCAACGCGCTGGCGGAGCTGGAGCTGCAGCCCAATGTCTGCGCGATCAAGGTCTTCGCCGGCTCCTCCACCGGCGACCTGCTGGTCGAGGACGACGAGAACCTGGAGCGCGTGATGCGCGCCGGGCGGCGGCGCATCTGCTACCACTCCGAGGACGAGTACCGGCTGCAGGAGCGGCGTAAGCTGTTCACGCCCGGCATGCCGCACCGCAACCACATGGAGTGGCGCGACGTCGAGACCGCCTTCCTCGGCACCCGCCGCCTGATGGCGCTGGCGCGCAAGACCAATCGCCCCGCGCACATCCTGCATGTCAGCACGGCGGAGGAGCTGGAGTACCTCAAGGACTTCCGCGACGTCGCCACGGTCGAGGTGCTGATCAACCATCTCAGCCAGACCGACGAGGCCTATGAGCGGCTCGGCGGCTACGCCGTGATGAACCCGCCGATCCGCGACGAGCGCCACAAGGAGGCCGCCTGGGCGGCGGTGCGCGACGGCACGGTGGACTGCATCGGCTCCGACCACGCGCCGCACAGCCGTGCCGCGAAGGAGCGGCCCTGGCCCGACACCGCGGCGGGACTCACCGGCGTGCAGACGCTGGTGCCGCTGATGCTGGATCACGTGAACGCCGGGCGGCTGCCGCTGACGCGGTTGGTGGACCTGATGTGCGCCGGGCCGGCGCGGGTCTATGGCGTGGTCGGCAAGGGCCGGCTCGCCGCCGGCTACGACGCGGACTTCACCATCGTGGACCTCGGGAAGAAGCGCGTGATCGAGGAGAGCTGGATCGTCTCGCCCTGCGGCTGGACGCCCTTCGCGGGGCAGGAATGCACGGGCTGGCCGGTGATGACGATCATCCGCGGGCAGCTCGTGATGCGCGAGGACGAGGTGCTCGGCACGCCACGCGGCGGCCTGGTGCGCTTCGCCGAGGCGCGGGGCTTCTGATGGCGCCTGACGCGCTTGCGATGACCTCCGTTCCGAAGGCCGATGCCGTCGCCGCGGTGGAGGCGGCGATCACCTCGCGCCGCTCCATTCGCGCCTTCCTCCCGACCCCGGTCCCGCGCGAACTGGTCGAGCGCCTGCTCGACGTCGCCGCGCGCGCGCCCTCCGGCACCAACATGCAGCCCTGGAAGGCGTATGTGCTGACCGGCGAGCCCAAGCGCCGTCTCTCCGAGGCGCTGGTCGCTGAGCACATGGCGGGCGCGCTCGAGGAAGCCGAGCACCCGTACTACCCGCCCGAATTCTTCGAGCCCTATCTCTCCCGCCGCCGCAAGGTCGGCTGGGACCTCTACGGCCTGCTCGGCATCAAGCGGGGCGAGACCGAGCGCATGCGCCGGCAGCACGCCCGCAATTTCGAGTTCTTCGGCGCCCCGGTCGGCATCATCTTCACCATAGACCGGCGGCTGG
>JADGHI010000148.1 GCA_019689515.1 Acetobacteraceae bacterium
GAGAGATTGGGGATCAGGCTGACATTCACCGCCAGCGATCCGGCGGTGGAGAACACCAGCGTGTGCCCGTCCGGCGCTGCGCGCGCCGCCTCCGCCACGCCGACCGAGCCGCCGGCGCCGGAGCGGTTTTCCACCACCACTGGCTGGCCGAGTTGCGCGCTCAGCGCGGGGCCGATAATGCGCGCGCCGGCATCGATCGGCCCGCCCGGCGGAAAGGGCGCGATAAGGCGAATTGGCCGCTCGGGGAACCTCCCCTGCGCGAGGACCGCCGGCGCGACGAGAGAGGCGCCGAGCAGGGGCGGCACGATGCGGGTCAGGTCGCGGCGGCGGATCATTCGATCGTCCCTCTCACCAGCTTGGCTTGCGCTTCTCGAGAAAAGCCGCGACGCCCTCGCGCGCCTCGCGCGTGCCGACGGCGATGCTGATCCCGTCCACCGCGACCGCGAGGCCGGAGCGGAAATCGGCGTCCTCGGTCTTCCAGATCATTTGCTTCGTGCGCGCCATGGCGTCCGGGCTGTTCGCAACCAGGGCGGCGAGGGTGCGCCCGACCTCCGCTTCCAGCGCATCCGCCGGCACGGCGCGGGTGATCAGGCCGAGCCGCGCCGCTTCCTGGGCATCGATGGTGCGCGCCGTCAGCAGCAGGTCCACGGCCGCCTTGCGGTGCGCCCCGCGGATCAGGCTGAGCGTCGTCATGGTCGGCGGGATGCCGATCCGCACCTCGGGGTAGCCGAGCAGGCAGCGGTCCTCGGCGATGGCGATGTCGGACCAGCTTGCGAGCGCGGTGCCGGCGCCGAGGGCATAGCGCTCCAGCACCGCCACGGTCGGCTTCGGGCAGTAGTAGAGCGCCTCGGCGAGCACGCGCAGGCGGTCGTAGGCGGCGGTGATCTCCTCCGGCATCGCGCCGTCCTGGAGGCGCCGGAGCTCGGTGATCTCCCGCCCGGCGCAGAACACGCCGCCCGCGCCGCGCAGCACGACGACGCGGCAGGACGCATCCTCGGCGAGCGTGCGCAGCGCCGCGGTCAGCCCGGCGATCATCGCATCGTTCAGCGCATTGCGGTGCGCCGCGTTGTCGAGCCGCAGCAGCACGACGCCGTCCGCGTGGCGCTCCTCCCGCACCGTGCCGCTCACACCACGCCCTCCCGCCGGAGGGCGGCGATCTCCTCGGCGCTGAGGCCCAGCTCCTGCGACAGGATCTCTTCGGTGTGCTCGCCGAGGTCCGGCGGCCGTCCCCCGGGCACCGGCGGCGTCGCCGACATCGAGAGCGGCACGCCGCAGAGCTTCAGCGTGCCGCCGCGCCCGTCCGGCACCTCGATCAGCATATCCATCGCCTTCACCTGCGGATGCTCGAGCGCCTGCGCGATGTCGTAGAGCGGGCTGCACGGCACCCTCGCGGCGTCGAGCCGCGCGATCCAATCGTCCGTGGTGCGGCGGCGCCAGATCGGCTCCAGCAGCGCGATGAGGGCGGTCCGGTTAGCCGAGCGTGCGGTCGCGGTGCGGTAGTCCGGATGGTCCACCAGTTCCGGCACCCCCAGCACTTCGGCCATGCGGCGCCAGGCATCGTCGTTGGTGGCGCCGGCCATCAGCCAGCCATCCGCGGTCTGGAAGGCCTGGTAGGGCACGATGTGCCAGACCGCGGAGCCGGAGCGTTCGGGCAGCTTGCCCGCCATGGTCCAGGCCGTGAGGTGGTAGCCGAGCAGCGCGATCGCGGTCTGCAGCAGTGAGACCTCGACATGCTGGCCCTCCGCCCGGCCCTCCGCCCGCGCGGTCAGCGCCGCGCAGGTTGCGGCGGCGGCGAGCATGCCGGTGCCGAGATCGATCAGCGACGGACCGAGCCGCGCCGGGCTGCGGTCCGGCTCTCCGGTCATCGCCATCATGCCGGAGAAGGCCTGCAGCATGTTGTCGTAGCCGGGCCGGTCCTTCAGCGGCCCGCGCGACCCGTAGCCGGTGATCGAGACGTGGATCAGCCGCGGGTTCAGCCCGATGAGCCGCGCGTGCGACAGGCCGAGCCGTTCTGCCGTCGCCGGCGGGAAGTTCTCCAGCAGCACGTCGCTGCGGCGGACCAGGCGCTCCAGGATCTCCTGGCCCTTCGCCGTCTTCAGGTTCAGCGTGAGGCCGCGCTTGCCGCGGTTGGCGCTGAAGAAATTGGCGCCGCGCCCGTCCACCACAGGGGCCCAGCGCCGGTTCTCGTCGCCGGCGAGGTCCTCGATCTTGATCACCTCGGCGCCGAGATCGGCAAGCAATTGGCCGCAGGACGGACCGGCGAGCACGCGGCTCAGGTCGAGCACGCGGATTCCGCGCAGGGCGGTCATGAGCGGCCCAGCGGCGCCGGCGCAATCCCCTCGATCGGATGATGCGTCACGTTTCCTCCTCTCGCGCAGCGTCGGTCGCGTCGCTGCCTTCGGGGAGGATGTTGAGCCGCGCCGGCCGGCTCGGCAAGCGTGGGGCGGTGCGTCGCGCGGCCTCAGGAGCCGCCGCGCTTCACCGAGCCCGTTGCGGAACCGCCGCTGCTCGCGCTGCCGGTGTCGGCGCTGCCGAACTTGGTGCCGGGGCCGCGGCCGGATGTGGTGCCGCCCAACTGAACGGCGCTCGAGATACCCATAATGCCGGTCAGGCACTTGCCGTTTGCGGCGCCCGACATGACGGCCTCATCGCCCTGCGGCGCCCCCGCCGCCGGCCAGCGGCGTCTGCTCCGTCTTGCCCGGGCGCTTCGACACGGTCGCGGGCGATCGGGAGCGGCTCCACTTGTCCTCGCGCTGCGGTGTCATGCGCGTCTCTCCTTGCGCTCCAGGCCGTTGAGGAAGGTCTCTTCCGCTTCGGCGGCGGCAGGCTGCTCAAAGCTCGGGAGCGGCTCGACGGCGTGGATCTTGTCGAAACAGAGAAAGCGTCGAACTGATCCGGGAGCACTGCCTCGAAGTAGTGGCCGTGGCGCTCCATCTCCGGCCAGTAGATCACGCCGATTGCGCGTTCGAAGTGCGGGCGCGCCAGCCCGGCGCGCAACTCGGGCGCGACCTGCAAGCGCAGGTCCGTCAGCACGCGGGCGGCGCCACGCCTGTCATCATCCCAGACGGGCCGCATATGCGCGCGCGCGCGTGATCGGCGCGTGCGCTGCCGCCCTATGCCCGCCCTGCACCGTCGGGGCAGCATGCGGCGCATGGCACATACCCTGTTCGATTCGTTCGGGCTCGGCGCGCTCTGGCCATGGCGCGCGGCGCTCGCGGCGGGCGCGGCGGCGCTGGCCTGGGGGCTGGTCCTGCGCCTCGCCGGCGGTCGTAGCGGATGGGCGGCCGGTGCCGCCGCCGGCGTGGGGCTCGCGGTCGGCTGGCTGATGGTGCTGCCACTGCTCCTCGCCAGCCCGCGCCAGCTCGTCGAGCGCCTGCCGGCGCCGGTGCTCGCCTCGCTGGCGGGAGGCGCGGCCGCCGCGGTGCTGCTCCCCGCCTGGCCGCGCCTCGCCCGGATGCTGCTACCGGCGCTCGGTCTGGCCGCGGCGCTTGGATGCGGCTGGTGGATGGCCGGAACTCCCATGACCCGGGCGGATCTGTTGCGCGCCGCGCCGGTCGTGCTGGGCGTGGCGCTCGGCGCCGGGCTCGCGCTGTGGGGACTGCGCGATGCGTGGTGGGCGGCGGCAGCGGCGGCAGCCCTGGCGGCGGGCCTTTGGGCAGGGCGCGCCCCGGCCGGGCCGGGTGTGCTGCTGGCAGTCGCGGCGCTTATGGCGGCGGTCGGCGCGCTCGTCTCAGGCGCGGGCTTCGGGATCGTGTCGCGCATCACCCTTGCGCTCGCCCTGACGGCGCTGGCCGCATTGCCAGTCCTTGCCAGGGGAGGGGCCGCGGACTGGGCGGCGGCAGCGGCGCCTGCGCTGGCGCTGGCATTCGGCCCGGCGATCGGATCGCGGCTGCCGGGGCGGCGGGCGGGGCCGGCGATCGGCTGGGCCGTGGCGGCAGCGCCGGCGGTGCTCGCCGCGGCGATCGCGGCGTCGCGAATACCGTGACGTCGCGAATTTCTTGACAATGACCTTGCGGCGACAAGGCGGCGGGACCTAGCTAGCGATCATGGCGACGTCCTCCCTGGCGCGATGGATGCTGCTCGGCCTAGGCGGCGGTGCCGTCCTGGCGGGGGCATACCTGTTCGCGCCGGATCTGCGGCGCGCCCTGATGGTGCCGGCCTACACGGTCGTGGAGGGCGGCCCTCCGGAGCCATCGCCGCCGCCTGCCGATCTCGCGCCGGGCTCAGGCGTCGGTCAATCGGCGTTGCCCGCGGCGGAACGGTCCGCCGCGCGTGCCGTCCAGCCTTCCGTGGAGGGGTCGGAATCCCCGGCGGCACCCGCTGCGTCCTCGTCGGCAGCAGCCGTCATGACGACCGGTGGGCCGGCTTCCGGCGCGATGGCGCCGTCTGCCCCGGCCTCCGGCGCTGGCGCGGCGGCGCGGGTCAGTCCGCAGCCGTCGCATGACCCGCCGCGCTTCGACGTTGTGCGCGTCGGCGCGCGCGGCGTCGCGGTGGTCGCCGGGCGCGCATCGCCGGGCGCCGAAGTGGTCCTCGTCCTCGATGGCGCGCAGGAGATCGGACGCGCGCGGGCGGATGCGCGCGGCGAGTGGGTGATCCTGCCCGCCGAGCCGCTCGCCCCCGGTACACGCGAACTGAGCCTGCGGGCACGGCTCGCGGGCGAGGAGACGGCCGGCCCGGACACTGTGGTCGTCTTGGTGCCGGAGGCGGCTCGGGGGGGCGCGGTCGCTGATGCGTCGGCATCGCGGCGGGCGCAACAGCCGCTGCCTCAGGCCGCCGCGCGGCAGCAGGAGGGCGGCGCGGCTCCGGGGCCGGCGACGACGCCATTCGCCGTGCTGCTGCCGCCGCCGGCTCCGCTTGATGCCGCACCCGAAGCCTCCGCCGCGGGCCCGTCCGTCGCGGCCGGCTTGCCGCGCGTGCTGCAGGCGCCGCCTCCCAACGAATCCGGGGCGGCACGGCCTGCCGCCATCGCTTCCGCAGCGCAGTCGGGGGCGGTACCGCGCGGCGCAGGCGGGGCCAGCGCCTCGGCGCCCCGGCTTGCGCTGGAGGTGGTCGACTACGACGATTCCGGCGCGATGCGCTTCGCCGGGACCGCACCCCCCGGCACGGCGGTGCGGATCTATGTGGATCAGCGCCATGTCGGCGATGCACGCGCCGATGCCGCCGGCCGCTGGGCCTTCATGCCGGGCGAGCCGCCGAGCTACGGGCTGCATACCTTGCGGATCGACCAGATCGCCGCCGCCGGCTCGGTCGCCGCGCGGATCGAGCTGCCGTTCCAGCGGGACCGGATACCCGCTGCCTCCGCGACCGCAGCCATGCCACGCGGCGAGGCAGCAGAGGCACGGACGGCGCCTCCAGATGTGGGGACGGCCACGCCTCCGGGCCGCGAGGGAGGCGCCGATGCGGCCGCCGTCCCGCACGCCGGCGGTAGGGTGGTCGTGCAGCCGGGCCACAATCTCTGGCGCATCGCCCGTGCGACCTACGGCCATGGCGTGCGCTACACGGTCATCTATCAGGCCAATCGCGACCAGATCCGCGATCCGGACCTGATCTATCCGGGCCAGATCTTCGCCTTGCCGGAAACCGGCCCGGAGACCCGCGGCCCGACCTCGTCCGTTCAGCTTGCGCCCGCGGAGTCCAGCCGGTCCAGATAGGGATCGAGCGCCAGGGCGAAGGTCACCATGGCGGCGAGCAGGCCGGTCGCCGTGGCCGGCGCGGCGAGCCGGGCCCGCGCCTCGAGCCGCACCTGGTGATCGGGGGTGAGGGCCAGTCGCCAGCCACTGGGCAGCGCCGGAGCGATCGCGCCGAGTGCGGCGAAGGCTGCGCCGCGGCGCGCCGCTCCGTCCGGCTCGGCCGTCGAGGGAATGCGCGCGGCGATCGCCGCCAGCCACAATTCCTCCGGCCCGTCGAGGCGGGCTTCGCACCGCCGTCCGCGCCAGGCGAAGCGCAGGCAGGGAGGATGAAGCTCGGGCGCGCGCGGCACCAGGACGCCATCCTCTCCGACCGCGAAGGGCCCGAGGGTGAGCGTAATCGGCATTGGCCGGCCTTCACCGGCATCGCGTTCCGGCTGCGGCCAGCCATCCTCCGGCGCGGGCGATCGCATCAGTTCCGTCGGCGGCGCCGGTCCGCCAGGCGGTGGCGAGGCTGCTGGGATCGGCATGGCGCCCAGGGTTGTCCGGGATAGGTGAACGCACCATAACCGCCGCCCATGTCCCTCGGTGATTCCCTGCGGCTGGTGCTGGCCCCGCCACATCCGGCCGGTCATCCCTTTCTGGCGATCGGCGCGGCGGCGATGCTGCTCGGCTGGCTGCTGCTGGGGGACTGGCTGGTCTGGCTCGGCCTGATCTTCATCCTGTTCTGCCTCTACTTCTTCCGCGATCCGGAACGCGTGCCGCCGCCCCGGCCGGGCGTGATCCTCGCCCCCGCGGACGGCAAGGTGGTCTCCGTCAGGCCCGCGGTGCCGCCGGCCGAACTGGGCCTGGGAGAGACACCGCGCTGGCGGGTGGCGATCTTCCTCTCGGTCCTCGATGTGCACGTGAACCGCATTCCGGCGGACGGCACCGTCACGCGCATCGCGTACCGCCACGGCGCCTTCCTCAATGCGAGCCTCGACAAGGCCTCGGACGAGAACGAACGCAACGCCATCGCGATGGTCCTGCCGGACGGGCGCGACCTCGCGGTGGTGCAGATCGCGGGGCTGATCGCGCGGCGCATCGTCTGCCAGGTGCGCGAGGGCGACGCGGTGCAGGCCGGGCAGCGCTTCGGCATCATCCGCTTCGGCAGCCGCACCGACCTCTACCTGCCCGAGGGCGTGCGGCCCCTGGTCACCGAGGGGCAGACCATGATCGGCGGCGAGACGGTGATTGCGGAACTCGGGCCCAAGGAGAGCGGGGGCAAGGGATGAACGGCAGTGGCGGAGGCGAGGACCGCGGCATGAGCGCACGCCCCGCCGAAGGCCGCCCCCAGATTCATGAGCGCCCGGAGGGTGGCGGCGAAGGCGCCTCCCCCGAGAGCCTGTCCCGCCGCAGCGGCGTCGGCATCCGCCGGCTGCGCCGCCGCTTCCGCCCGCGCACGCGCCCGCGCTTCGAGGGGCAGAGCTTCAACCGCCTCATCCCCAACATCCTCACCCTCATCGCGCTGTGCGCCGGCCTCACCGGGCTTCGCTTCGCGCTCGACGGGCGATGGGAGCCGGCGGCGGGACTGATCGTCTTCGCCGCGGCGCTCGACGGCATAGACGGGCGGCTGGCGCGGCTGCTGAAGGCGACCAGCCGCTTCGGGGCGGAGTTCGACAGCCTGGCGGACTTCCTCTCCTTCGGCGTGGCGCCGGCGCTGGTGCTCTATCTCTGGACGATGCAGGAGTGGCGCGGCTTCGGCTTCGCGCCTTGCCTGCTGTTCGCGGTGTGCAGTGCGCTGCGCCTGGCGCGCTTCAACGCCTCGCTCGACGCGCCGGGGCCGGTGCCGCTGACCGGGCCGCCGCCGAAGCCTGCCTATGCGCAGAGCTTCTTCACCGGTGTCCCCGCGCCGGCCGGGGCCGGGTTGGCGCTGTTCCCGCTGTTCGCCGCCCTGGCGCTGGAGGGCTGGGGGATGTCCGTGCTCGCCGAGGCGGTGCGGTATCCGGGCTTCGTCGGCGCGGTGCTGGTGGTGGTGGCCGCCCTGATGGTGAGCACGCTGCCGACCTGGAGCTTCAAGAACTTCAAGGTGCCGCGCGAGCTGGTGCTGCCGCTGCTGCTCGGCATCGGCATCTACGCCGGCTTCCTGGTGACCGAGCCCTGGGCAGCAATGGCACTCGGCGGGCTGATCTATGCCGGCATGCTGCCCTTCTCGGTGCGGAGCTACCGGCGCCTGAAGCGCGAGGCGGAAGCGATGCTCGAGCCGACTCTGGTCACGACGACGGAGCAGCGGGGCGCCGGCACCGGCTGAGCCCGCCGTCCCCGCCAGGCGCTGCGCGAATCGGATTGTCGCGCGCGCCGCCGCACCTCATCGTCCGTACGCCTTGCAGAAGCAAGGCGTGCGAAATGGGGGGGACCGGGCGTGACTCGATTCTGGAGCAGGCGGGCGGGCGCTGTGGCGGCCGGCATCGCCGTGGTGGTGACGGCGTGCCTTGCCAGGCCGGCCGCAGCGCAGACCCAGGCCGATCTGGTGGCGCGCGGCCGGTACCTCGTGGAG
>JADGHI010000149.1 GCA_019689515.1 Acetobacteraceae bacterium
CGATCCGCCCGGCGGCGCCGGCACGACCAGCCGCACCGGGCGCGTGGGGAAGGCCTGGGCGCGCGCAGCGGATGTGCGGAGCACAGCACCGCCGAGCGCGCCGAACAGTCCAAGCGCCGCACATGCCCTGCGGCTCAGGCGTGGCTCGAGCGGATCCATGCTGCTTCGGCCTGCCGTTTCCTCCAAACGCGAGGCTGCGACCAGACGCGCAACCCGTCAAGGATGGCCGCCGGCCGCCCTCGGCGGGACCGCGGCGTGGATCCGGCCCGCCCGCCGGGCATGGCGCCGCGCCCCGGCTGGCCGTAGTCTCGCGGCTGGGCGCAGAATGGGAGCGACGGCAATGAACGAGAGGACCCGCAGCGAGGCCGAGCTGGCGCTCGTGGAGCGCGCGCGCCGCGTGCTGCCGGCGGGCGGCTTTGGCAACGTTTCCTTCGACATCGTCATCCGCGAGGGGCGCGGCAGCCGGGTCTGGGACGTAAGCGGCAACGAATACGTGGACTACCTCCTCGGCTCCGGCCCGATGTTCGTCGGGCACGGGCACCCGGAGGTGATCGCCGCGGTGCAGGAGCAGCTTCCCAAGGGCTTCACCTTCTTCGCCAACAGCGAGCCCGGCATCGTGCTGGCCGAGCGGATCGTCGAGGCGGTGCCCTGCGCCGAGCAGCTCCGCTACGTCTCCACCGGGACCGAGGCGGACCTCTACGCCATGCGCGCCGCCCGCGCCTTCCGCGGGCGGGAGAAGATCGTGAAGTTCGAGGGCGGCTACCACGGCATGAGCGACTACTCGCTCATGAGCCTCGCGCCCAAGCGCCCGGGGAATTTCCCCCGTCCGGTGCCGGATTCCGCCGGCATCCCGCGCAGCGTCGAGGACGAGGTGCTGATCGCGCCGTTCAACGACATCGCGGCCGCCGTGCGGCTGATCGAATCGCGCCACGATGAGATCGCCGGCGTCATCGTGGAGCCCTTCCAGCGCCTGCTGCCGCCGGCGCCGGGCTTCCTCCAGGCGCTGCGCGACGTCACGGCGCGCTTCGGCATCCCGCTGATCTTCGACGAGGTCGTCACCGGCTTCCGCTTCGCCTGGGGCGGCGCGCAGGAGTTCTACGGCGTGACGCCCGACCTCTGCACCCTCGGCAAGATCATCGGCGGCGGCTTCCCGCTCGCGGCGATCGCCGGGCGGGCGGACATCATGGCGCATTTCGACCGCGCGCGCGTCGGCGAGGACCGCTTCCTGTTCCAGGTCGGCACGCTCTCCGGCAACCCGGTCGCCTCGGTGGCGGGCCTCGCGACGCTCGACATCCTGAGCCGCCCCGGTGCCTATGAGCGCGTCTTCGCGACCGGCCGCGCGCTGATGGAGGGCATGGCCGGCATCCTGCGCGAGGCGGGCGTGCCGGGCCAGATCATCGGCGAGCCACCGCTGTTCGACGTGTTCTTCGCCGAGGGCGAGATGCGGGACTACCGCGCCACGCTCCGCGCCGACGCCGCGAAGCAGCGCCACGTGAACACCACGCTGCGCGCGCGCGGCATCCTGAAGGGTGACAGCAAGTTCTATGTCTCGCTCGCGCATGACGAGCGCGACGTGGCACAGACGCTGGACGCCTTCCGCCACGCGATCGCCACGCTGCCGGGCGAGCGCGCCTCGGCCGCGGCGGAGTAAGGCGCGGCCCGGCGCAGGGCCGTCCGCGCCGGCGTGTCGCCCGCCCGAACGGAGGGCGAGCCGCCGAAGGAAGGCGGCTTGCCCTCCGTCCCGGACCGCCGCAAGCTCGGCGACCGGAACCAATACCCGGGAGGAAACAACGCCGTGCGCGAAACCAGCCGGCGCCGCCTGCTGCGCGGGGCCACGGCCGCGGGCGCTGCGCTCGCTGCCCCGCAGCTAGTGCTTGCCCAGTCCTCCGGCGGCACGGCCACCGACTGGCCACGCCGTACCGTCACGATCATCGTCCCCGCCGCGCCCGGCGGCACGCTGGATGCGCTGGCGCGCTTCCTCGCCCAGGCCATGAGCTCCGTGCTCGGGCGCAATGTGGTGGTGGAGAACGCCGGCGGCGGCAACGGCCTCATCGGCATGCAGCGCATGATGCGCGCGGAGGCGGACGGGCACACCCTGGCCTTCGGCAATAACGGGATCTTTGCCGCCCATGTCTCGCTGAACCCGGACAGCGGCTTCGACCCGCGCCGCGACATCGCCCCGGTGGGGCTGGTCGCGCATGTTCCGATGGTGCTCTCGGCCGGGCCGCGCAGCGGCATCCGCACCCTCCCCGCCCTCCTCGATCACATCCGCCGCAACGGTGAGCGCGCGACCTTCGGCACAGGCGGCGTCGGCTCGACGAGCTATCTCGCCCCGGCCTATCTGCTGCACCTGACGGGCCTGAAGGCGACGCTCGTCTCCTACCGTGGCGCGGGGCCGGCGATGAACGACCTCGCCGCCGGGGTGGTGGACGCGGTGATCGACCAGACGGTGACGATGATCCCGGCGCATCGGGGCGGCACGGCGGTCGCGCTCGCCACCAGCGCGCGTGAGCGGCTCCCGCAGCTTCCGGAGGTGCCGACCTTCGCGGAGGCCGGCGTGCCGGGCTTCGACCTCGTGGTGTGGAACGCGCTCGCCGCGCCGCGCGACACGCCGCCCGCCGTGATCGCGAAGGCCGCGGAGGCGGTCGAGGCGGCGCTTTCCGACGCCGAGATGCGGCGGCGCCTCTCCGAACTCGCCGCCATCGCGCCGGCGGCGGAGGAGCGCGGGCCGCAGGCGCTCGGCGCGCTGATCGCGCGGGACGTCGTGAAGTGGATCGAGGTCGTGCGCCAGACCGGGCTCGCGCGGCAATGAGCGCGGAGTACGAGGTCTTCGCCATCCGCTACGCCACGCGCGATGGGCGGCGCGACCACATGTTCGTGGACGCCGATCCGCATGACGGCCCGATGCCGATGGACTACTTCGTCTGGGTCGCGCGGAATGCGGAGCGGGTGGTCGCGATCGACTCCGGCTTCTCGCGCGAGGTCGCGGAGCGGCGCGGGCGGACCTTCCTGCGCTGCCCGGCGGAGTCGCTGCGGCTGCTCGGCATCGAGCCCGCCGCCGTCTCCGACGTGATCCTGACTCACCTGCACAACGACCACGCCGGCAACCTGGAGAAGTACCCGAAGGCGCGCTTCCACCTCCAGGAGCGCGAGATGGCCTTCGCCACCGGCAAGTACATGCGCTTCGCCTGCTGCGGCCGCGCCTACGAGCTGGACCAGGTGCTGGAAGCGGTGCGGATGAACTACGCCGGCCGCGTCGAATTCCACGCCGGCGAGGACGAGATCGCCGACGGCATCACCGTCCACCCGGGCGGCGGCCACACGCCGGGCCTGCAATTCGTGCGCGTGCGGACGCGGCGCGGCTGGCTCGTGCTCGCCTCCGACGCCACCCATTATTACGAGAACATCGAGACCATGCGTCCGTTCCGGCTAGTGTTCGACGTAGGCGCGGCGCTCGACTCCTTCTGCGCCGTGCGGCGCCTGGCCGGCGGCGACATGGGACGCGTGATCCCGGGGCACGATCCGGAGGTGATGCGCCGCTACCCCGCGCCACGCCCGGAGCTGAAGGGCATCGTCGCGCGCCTCGACTGACGCACGCACAAAGAGGAGGAAACGAAGGTGACATCTGAGACGAACATGCGCCGCCGCGCCTTACTGGGCGCAGCCGTGGCGGCACCTGCGGTGATCGGCGCGCGCCATGCAGCGGCGCAAGGAGCCTGGCCGAGCCGGCCGATCCGCCTCGTCGTCGGCTTCCCGCCTGGCGGGTCGAACGACATCATCGCGCGCATCCTCGCGCCGAAGCTCACCACGCTGCTCAACGGCGCGACCGTGGTGGTGGAGAACCGCACCGGCGCGAACGGCACGATCGGCGCCGACAGCGTCGCGCGCTCCGCGCCGGACGGCTACACCTTGTTCCTCGGCAGCGCGAGCGTCGTGGCCATCAGCATGGCCACTTACCCCAACCTGCCTTACGACACGCTGCGCGACTTCGCCCCCATCGCCATGGTCGGCATGACGCCGGAGCTGATGGCGATGAACCCCGAGGTGCCCGCGCGCACGCTGCAGGAGGTGATCGCGCTGGCCCGCACGCGCGACCTGCACTTCTCCTCCTCCGGCAATGGCGGCCTGCCGCACCTCGCGATCGAGCTGCTGCGCAAGATCGCGGGGCCACGGGTGATCCACGTGCCCTACCGCGGCGCCGTCGCGGCCGCGGTGGACGCGATGAACGGCCAGGTGCAGGGCATCTTCATGGACCTGCCCGCGATCCACGGCATGGCGCGCGAGGGCAAGCTGCGCGCGATCGCGGTCACCGCGAACGCCCGCTCGCCGCTGATGCCCGACGTGCCGACCTCGGTCGAGCAGGGCGAGCCCTCGCTCATCGCGGTGAACTGGTTCACCGTCCTCGCGCCGGCGCGCACGCCAGAGGCGATCATCAATCGGATGCACGCCGCGCTGACCGAGGCGGTGAACGCCCCGGACGTACGCGAGCAGTACACCCGCGCCGGCGTGGAGCCGCTGACCTCGCCCTCCCCCGCCGCCTGCCGCGAGTATCTCGCCGCCGAGATCGAGCGCTGGGGCGCCATCGCGCGAGAGGCGGGCGCTCGGGCGAGCTGAGGGAGACAGCGATGGCGAGGCCCGTGCGCTGCGTCATCATGCGCGGCGGCACCAGCAAGGCAGTGTTCCTGCGCGAGGCCGACCTCCCGCAGGACGCGGCCGAGCGCGACCGCATGATCCTGGCGATCTTCGGCTCGCCGGACCGGCGCCAGATTGACGGGCTCGGCGGCGCCGATCCGCTGACCAGCAAGCTCGCCATCATCGGCCCGCCGCGCGAGGAGGAGCCGCGCGCGGCGGGCACCCACCTGACCTATACCTTCGGCCAGGTGGAGATCGAGCATCCGGAGATCGACTGGCTCAGCCTCTGCGGCAACATCAGCGCCGCGGTCGGCGCCTATGCGGTGTACGAGGGGCTCGTCGTGCCGCGTTCGCCGGTCACGACCGTGCGCGCCTTCAACACCAACCTGAACCGCGTGCTGACCATCGAAGTGCCGGTCGAGGGCGGGCGCCCGATGGAGCGCGGCGACTACGTCGTGCCGGGCGTGCCGGGCAGCGGCGCACGCATCCTGATCGACTTCGCCGACACCGCCGGCGCGGCGACGGGGCGCGGCGTGCTGCCGACCGGCCGACCGGTGGACGTGCTGGAGGTGCCCGGGCTCGGCGCGATCGACGCCTCGCTGGTGGACATCGGCAATGCCCATGTGTTCGTGCGCGCGCGTGACCTCGGCCTCACCGGCACCGAGAGCGCGGCCCGGATAGACGCCGACCGCGAGCTTCGCGAGCGCCTGGAGCGCATCCGCGGCGTCGCGGCGAAGCGCATGGGCCTGATCCCCGACGCCGCCCGCTCGCGCGAGGACAGCCCGGCGACGCCGATCCTCGGCATGGTCGGGCCGCCGGCCGACTACACGCGCGACCTCGGCGGCGGCATGGTGCGGGCGGAGGAGACGGACCTCGTCGCCCGCCTGATGTTCATGCAGCAGGCGCACAAGACCTATGCCGGCACCAGCACGGTCTGCACCGGCGTCGCCAGCCGCCTGCCCGGCACCGTGGTGCACGAGGCAGCATCCCGACCAGGCGCGCACAACCGGGTCACCCTGCGCATCGGCCATCCCGCGGGCGTGATCGAGACCGAGAGCGTGGTCGAGCAGCGCGCGGACGGCGAGATCCGGGTGCGCCGCGCCACGCTCGGCCGCACGGCGCGGCGCATCCTGGAGGGCACCGTCTTCGTGCCGGAGCCGGCGGCGGCGGTGGGCTGACGCTTCCCCTCACCTGCGCCGCCCTGGCCGCGCTGGGCTTCCAGGGCGACGCGACGAGGAGGAGGCACGCATGGCCGACCTGCCCTTTCGCCCCCTGACCGGCCGCGGCGCCTGACCGTCACCGGCGAGGGCCCGCGGCACTGGACCGGCACGCCGGTGCGGCGGATCCCCGACGGTGAACTTGGCGGACGGATCCTCCCTGCCGTTTAGCGGTGCCGGCCGGGGTCGGCGTAGAGGAAGGCCCCGATCGGCACGACGCGCTCGAGCAGCGCGACCATGACGAGCGGGATGACGAGGCTCAGCACCGACACCGCCGCGAGGGTCGGCGCGAAGCCGGCCTCCAAGAAGGCGAGCACCGCCACCGTCACCGGCCGCTCGCCGGGGCTCGCCAGGAACAGCGAGAGGTTCACGTCGGTGAAGGAGTGCACGAAGGCGAAGGCCGCACCGGCGAAGACGCCGCCGCTGATCACGGGGAGAGTGACGCGGCGCAGCACTACGCGCGGCGGTGCGCCGAGGCTCGCCGCGGCGGCCTCCAGCTGCGGCGGCATGGCGCGCAGCGACACCGCGACGGTGCGCACGCTGAAGGGCAGGCAGATCACCACATGCCCGATCAGCAGGCCCCAGAACCCGACCAGCGCGCCGAGGCCGAGCGCGTGCAGGAATTGCAGCAGCGCGATCCCCGTGACGAGAGTCGGCAGCACCAGCGGGCCCGCGACCAGCGCCTCCACCAGC
Source organism: Acetobacteraceae bacterium (assembly GCA_019689515.1). GTDB lineage: Bacteria > Pseudomonadota > Alphaproteobacteria > Acetobacterales > Acetobacteraceae > Caldovatus. The sequence goes on from JADGHI010000149.1 coordinate 6,543, forward strand.
ATCTTGCCGCGGAACCGCCGGCGCACCAGGGCGAAGGCCAGCGGCGTCCCGATCGCCGTGCTGAGCAGCGCGGTCAGCGCGGCGAGCTTCAGGCTGAACGCCATCGGCTCCCACCAGCGCGCGGAGAGGGCCTCGCTCCACCAGCGGAGCGAAAAGCCCTCCGGCGGGAAGGTGGAGCGCGCACTGCCGTTGAACGACGCCGCGACGGTGATGAGGATGGGCCCCAGGAGGAAGACGAGCACCGCCGCGACGGCGGCGCGCAGCGCAATCCAGGGGCGGTCCGCGCCGTCCCTCATGGCGCAGCCACCACGGTCCGGCGCGCCGGGCCGCCCAGCAGCGCCGCGATCAGCAGCAGCGCCAGCGCGCTCGCCAGCAGGATGACGCCCATCGCCGAGCCGAGGCCCCAGTCGAGCAGCGCGAGCATGAAGTTGCGGATCATCGTCGCCATGGTCTCGGTCCCCGGGCCGCCGAGGATCGCCGGCGTCGCATAGGCGCCGATCGAGATGGCGAAGGCGAGGGCGAAGCCGGCCGCCACGCCAGGCAGGGTCAGCGGCAGCGTCACGCGCCAGAAGGTACGCGCGCGCGAGGCACCGAGGCTCATCGCCGCGCGCTCCAGCGCCGGATCCATGGCGTTGAGCGCAGTCATGATCGAGAGCACGCCATAGGGCAGCAGCGCGTGCGTGAGGCCGATGACGATCGCCGGGGTGGAGGGCAGGAAGCGCAACGGCTGCTCGACGAGGCCTGCCCAGAGCAGCAGCGAGTTCAGCGCCCCGTCTTGGTTCAGGATGACGTGCCAGCCATAGCTGCGCACGATCGCGCTCCCCAGCAACGGCGCCAGCGAGAGCGCGATCAGCGCGCCCTTCCAGCGCGAGCGCGTGCGCACCAGGAAATAGGCCAGCGGGTAGGCGAGCACCACCACCAGCAGACCGACGCAGAACCCGACGACGAAGGTCCGCAGGACCACGCCGCGATAGAGGGCGCTGCCCAGGATGATGCGGAAATTGTCGAGCGTCGGCTGGTCCTGCGGGACCGTGCCCTCGGCGATCAGCACGCTCGCCGAGAACAGATAGGCCATCGGCGCGACAAAGCAGAGCAGCAGGAAGGCGCAGGGCAACGCAACCAGAAGAAACGAGCGAGGCACTTCGCGTCAGGCCCCCATGATCTCCTGCCACGTCAGCGTCCATTCGCGCCGTCGGCGGCCGATGGTCTCGCTCTCCGGGAACTCAAGCTGGTGCATCTGTTCTTCCGTCGTGACCTGAACTGAGGCGAATTCCGCCGGCCAGTCGGTGATGTCGGGCCGGCCCGGGCTCGACCTGTAGCCCAGGCTGAAGGCGCGCTGTACCTCCGGATCCAGTTGGTTGTCATGCCGGGTGGACTTCAGGCACCCGTGGCTCCGTCCTCCGCTCCCCGCGCGTGTGTTGCTATCGCACGCCGTGCTGGCTTTCCTCGCGCGAATGCTAGGGAGGCGCGGCGGCCGGGGTCAAACGAAGGCCTAGCGCCAACCGCCGATGGCGGCTTCACCGCGCCCTTCGCGCCCCCTCGCCCCCGTGGCAGCATGGCGGCGGCCCGCGATGACGGAAGGGCGAGCGGGCCACGGGG
>JADGHI010000150.1 GCA_019689515.1 Acetobacteraceae bacterium
CCCCCAAGGACCGCCTGACCATCTGCTTCGCCCACTCGGCCTACCGGATGCAGGAGCGCTTCAACGCCCGCGGCACCGGCATCGCCAGCTTCGAGCTGCGCACGCGCGAGGAGCTCGACCGGCGGATCGGCGAGGCCGATGTGCTGGTCGTCTCCGGCTTCTGGCACAATGACCTGCTCGCCTCGGCGAACCGGCTGCGCTTCGTGCAGTCCATCAGCGCCGGCACCGACCAGTACGACCGGGCCGCCTTCGCCGCGAAGGGCGTGCGCCTCGCCAGCGCCGCCGGCGTCAATGCCCGGGCGGTGGCGGAGCATGCCCTGGCGCTGATCCTCGCCCTCGCCCGCCGCCTGCCGGAAGCCCGCGACAACCAGGCCAAGCGTTTCTGGCGCGGCATGATCGGCGACCTCTCCCAGCGCGAGGACGAGCTCGGCGGCAAGACGCTGCTCATCGTCGGCCTCGGGCGCATCGGCGGCCATCTCGCGCGGCTCGCCAAGGCGTTCGACATGCGGGTGATCGGCACGCGGCGCGACCCCGCGGCCGGGGCCAACGGCGCCGACGAGGTGCACGACACCGCCGCGCTGAAATCGCTGCTGCCGCGCGCCGACTTCGTCGCCCTCACCTGCCCCCTCACGCCCGAGACCGAGGGGCTGGTGGGCGCCGAGGCGCTGTCGCTGATGCGCCCGGGCGCCTTCCTGATCAACGTCGCGCGTGGCCGCTGCGTCGTCGAGTCCGCGCTGATCGAGGCGCTCGCCGCCGGCCGCATCGCCGGCGCCGCGCTCGACTGCACGCGGGAGGAGCCGCTGCCGGCGGATTCCCCGCTCTGGGGCATGCCCAACGTCCTCATCACGCCGCACACGGCCGGCGAGACGCGGCGCTACGAGGACGGGGTGATCGACCTCCTGCTCGAGAACCTCGACCGCCTATGGCGCGGGGAGTCGACGCTGCGCAACCAGGTGGTGTGAATGCTCGCCTCCAGGGACGCGGAGCCGCTTCGGTGGGTCCGCGTCAAGGTTTGGGACGGCTGGGTGCGTCTGTTCCACTGGGCGCTGGTCGCACTGGTCGCCTTCTCCTGGTGGACCGCGCAGACCGGCCGGACCGGGTGGCACATGCTTTCCGGCCACGCGATCCTGGCGCTGCTGCTCTGGCGCATCGCCTGGGGGCTCGTCGGCTCGGAGACCGCGCGCTTCAGCCGCTTCCTGCGGTCGCCGCGCGCGGCCCTGCGCCACCTCCGCACGCTATGGACCGGCCTGCCGAAGACCGGCATGCGGGAGGCGGAGACGCTCGGCCACAACCCGGCGGGCGGCTGGATGGTGGTGGCAATGCTCGCGCTGCTGCTGGCGCAGGTGGCGACGGGCCTGTTCGCGGACGACGAGGAGCTTTACCGCGGCCCCTTCGCCGACTGGATCGGCTTCGAGGCGAGCCAGCGGGTCACCGGCTGGCACCAGTCCCTGTCCGACATCCTGCTCGCGGCGATCGGGGTGCATCTCCTCGCGATCGCGCTGTACCGGCTGCGGCTCGGGCGCAACCTGGTCGGTCCCATGATCACGGGGACGGTGCTTCTGCCGTCTGGTTCGCACGGCGCGGCGCAGCCGCCGCGCATGGCTCCCGCCGCGCGCGCCGCCGCCCTGCTGGCCGCGGCGGCGGGGCTGGCCGGCGCACTGTGGCGCTTCGGCGGCCAGCCCTGATGGGCCGGCGCGCCGGGGTGCGCCGCTACCGCCGCGGAAACTGGAACCGCTCGTGGCAGGCGGAGCAGGCGGCCGTGCTCGCCTCGAAGGCCGCCTGAAAGGCGGCGCGGTCGCCGGCGGCGGCGGCCGCGGCGAGGCGCTGCGCCGCCTCGATCATGTCTTGTCCGATACGGTCGAACTCCGCCCGATTGGTCCAGATCTCCGGCCGTGCGCGGTCATCGTCGCGGTCGCTGCCGGGCGGGAAGAGCTCGAGCTTCCGCTTGCCGATGGTGAGCAGCGATTCGGCCTGCTGCTGCACCGAACGCGGGTCACCGCCATTCCGCACCACCGGCGCGATGGCGCGCACCGCCTGCAGTTGCTGGCGCATCAGGCTGCGACGCTCGGCGCCGACGTCCTGCGACGCCTGCTGTTGCGCGATCGCCGCCCCGGTCCCGGCCGACATGACGGCGGCAAGGGCCCAAGCAATGGTCCTCTTCAAGCATACCCCCCTGTGCGGATCGGCCCGCCCGGCGCAAGCCACCGGATCGGGCGCATCATGAATACGCCACGCAACTTTGTCACGCCGGCGGCGCGGCCCTCGGGGGAGCCGGGCGTTACCAGCCATCATGACCCAGTCTGTTCGTTCCGTCGCCGTCTTCTGCGGGAGCCGCGTCGGTTACGGCCCCGCCCACCAGGCCGCGGCCGAAGCGCTCGGCCGCGGCATCGCCCGCGCCGGGCTCACCTTGATCTATGGGGGCGGCAGCATCGGCCTGATGGGCGTGGTGGCCGACGCCGCCCTCGCCGAGGGCGGCAAGGTCCACGGCGTGATCCCCGACTTCCTCAGCCGCGTCGAGCGGCCGCATCCGGGCCTCGACCGCCTGGAGATCACCAGGAGCATGCATGAGCGGAAGGCGCGGATGTTCTCCCTCGCCGACGCCTTCGTGGTGCTCTCCGGCGGGTTCGGCACGCTGGACGAGACGCTGGAGATCATCACCTGGCGACAGCTCGGCCTGCACGACAAGCCGATCCTGCTTAGCGACGTCGCAGGCTGGGCCAGGCCACTGGTCGCCCTGATCGATTCGGTGATCGCCATGGGCTTCGCCGAGCCCGAGCACCGGCGCCTGTTCACCGTGGTGCCGGACGTGCCGGCGGCGTTGACGCTGCTCGGCGTGGTGAGGACCGAGACGGCGGCGGCCGAGGAACGGTTTTAGCGGCCGGGCGAAGGCCGGCCTCCGCGCCCCTGCCACGGCGCGGGATGGGGCAGAGCGTCCCGCCTTGCCCGCGCCCGCGCACGGCGCTATATCGCCGGCCTCGCACAGACCCCGGAGCCGGAGTGTAGCTCAGCCTGGTAGAGCACTGTGTTCGGGACGCAGGGGCCGGAGGTTCGAATCCTCTCACTCCGACCATTCGGATCAACGGGTTGACAGCGAATGACACAGGGGCCGGCGGTGCGGATGAACCCGCACCCCGGCCCCTGGCGTTTTGGCCGGCCGGCGGTATCGGTCCGACGTCCTCCGGCGCAGCACGCTGAGCGTCGCCTCGGGACCGGGATCAAGGCCGTACCGCGACCGGACGCGCAGGGCGGAGAGTCGGCCGCTTCGACCAGGCATCTGGTGAAGCGGCCAAGGCACCGCGCCTCAGCCGTCCCGCCCTGAGCCGATCCACCCTGCCGCCCACGGCGCCCTGGCCCCGCTGAAGAGCCCAATACCCTTAGGGCGCCCAGAGGCCGCCGCTGACCGCAGCCGCGACGGACTTACGCCTCGCCGCGCCCAGGCCAAGCTACGGGCTCTACCCCTACCGGTGCGGGACGCAGCTTGCGGTCACCACGGCGCTCCAGACCCGGCACAGCCGGAACCTGCGGGCGGCGGTCCGACGACGCATCGTCATCGCGACGCCGAAGGCGGCCTATGTGGACCGATCCGCATCGGCGTTCGACCCTGCAACAACGTCCGCTTCCGGTTCCAGCGCGCCGCCTCCGTCACGAGGCCCGACAACGCCGTCCGCGTCCCGAGCTTCGCCGATGTGCCCCGCTCCGCTCCCGTTCCCCGCATCCTCCTGGAGCGGATCGGGATCCGCCCCGACCCGATGCGCGGGAGCCGCTTCGACCGCATGCGTGTGAGCCCGGCGGCCAAGCCCAAGGACGGAACCGTGCTGCGCCGCTCCCGCGATGGCTGTCCGGGCATTGGGGCCGCCCGGTCGGCCGGCCCTTCCCCCAACGTGATGTGGTTGGACCGCAGTGTTGGCGGCGCTCGAGTCCGATCCGTTTGCTCGAAACGGCGCTGCCCCCGCCTAGCTGCGGCGCGCGGCGTGCTGGCGATCACAGACCTCAGCACGCCCTGCGCCGCGGGCGCGAGCGAGGCGGGGCCCGCTCGGCAAGGCAAGCCAAACAGGGCTTGTAGACGCTTGCATACAACGGTATGCATGACGGTGCAAACTGCCGCACCCCCACAGGCCAAGCCGGGAAGCGGCGAAAGGGCGGACGATGCGCGCAGTCCCGCAGGATGGCGTCGTAACGACGGGCGACACCGGCGCCCCGGCCGGCAGAACGGGCCAGCGTGTCCGGCGATGAGCTCGCTCGAACCCGCCACCGCCGGAACGCGCCAGGACTACGCCTCGGCCAGCGACTTCGCCTATGCCGCGCTGCGGCGCGCGATCATGGAGGGGCGGCTCCGCCCCGGGCAGCGGATGCGGGAGCAGGAACTCTCCGAGATGCTGCAGGTGAGCCGCACCCCGATCCGCGAGGCCCTCTCGCGCCTGCAGTCCGACGGGCTGGTGGTGTTCACGCCGCGCGTCGGCCTGACCGTCGCCACGCTCGACGACGCGGCGGTGGTCGAGCTCTACGAGACGCGCGCGGTACTGGAAGGCGCGGCGGCCCAACTCGCCGCGCGCTACGCGAATCCGCGCGACATCGCGACGCTGCACGCCCTCCTCCGCGCGCAGGAGGAAGTGCCGCCGGACCCCGCTGCGCTGTTCCGCCACAACCGTGCCTTCCACGAGGCGCTCTACAGCGCCGCGCACAACCGCTTCCTGCTGAAGAGCCTCCAGGCGCTGCACGACGCGATGAGCCTGCTCGGCCCGACGACGCTCGCCGCCCCCGGGCGAAGGGAGCAGGCGCATGCCGAGCACTGCCGGATCGTCGAGGCGATCGAGCGCCGGGACGCCGCCGCCGCCGAGGCCGAAGCGCGCCAGCACGTGCGTAACGGCTTCCCGCTGCGCCAGGCCATGCGCACCGTGCTGTCGCAGAATTGAGAGAGGTCGGCCGGAGCGCGGGTAGCATGCCGCCCGCGGCCGGCGAGGGTCCGAGGGAGTCGAAAATGTCCGAGTACGATGTCGTGGTCGTCGGTGCCGGGAACGCCGCGCTCGCCGCCGCGGTCTCCGCGCGGGAGAACGGCGCCGAGAAGGTCCTGGTGCTGGAGAAGGCCCCGCGCAGCATGCGCGGCGGCAACACCCATTGGAGCGGCGCCGTCCTGCGCTTCGCCTTCGACGACCCACGCGAGATCGCGCCGCTGGTCCCCGACGCCGAGGAGAAATACGAGGACTTCTACGCCGGCATCGAGCCCTACACCCGCGAGGACTACCACGCCGACCTGATGCGGGTGACGAACGGGCGCACCGACCCCGTCCTGTCGCGCATCCTGGTGGACAACTCCAAAGACACGGTCTTCTGGATGAACCGGACGGGCGGCATCCGGATGGAGCCGGCCACCACCCTCTCCGCCGTGCGCAAGGGCAACAGGCTCGTCTGGGCACGTGGCCTGGTGATCCGTGCCGAGCACGAGGGCGTCGGCCTCTCCCGAAGCTGGTTCGCGACCGCCGAGCGCATGGGGATCGAGGTGCGCTACAGCTCCGCGGCGACGGCGCTGCTGCAGGACAACACCGGCCGGGTCTGCGGCGTTCGGGTGCGCGACGACGAGGGCGTGCGCGAGATCAGCGGCGGCGCCGTCGTGCTGGGCTGCGGCGGCTTCGAGGCGAATGTGCAGATGCGCACCCAGCACATCGGCCCGCTCGTCGGCGCCGCCAAGGTGCGCGGCACGCCCTACAACCAGGGCGACGGGCTGCGCATGGCGCTCGCCATCCACGCCATGCCCTGGGGCCAGTGGAGCGGCTGCCACGCGACGCCGATCAGCGCCGACTGGGGCGACTTCGCCCCGCGCGAGCTGACCGACCGCTCCAACCGCCTGAGCTACCCCTATGGCATCATGCTGAACCGCGCCGGGCGGCGCTTCGTGGACGAGGGCGAGGACGGCGCGCTGTTCACCTACGCCAAATTCGGCCGCGCCATCCTCGCCCAGCCGGGCGCGAAGGTATGGCAGATCTTCGACTCCAAGGTGCTCCACCTGCTCGAGCCGCGCTATTCCACGAGCAAGCCGATCGTCGCCGACACGATCGAGGAGCTCATCTCGCAGCTCGACATCGAGGACAAGAAGCAGGCCGTGGCGACCGTCGCGGCATACAACGCTGCGGCGCGCGCGCCGGAGGAGGGCTTCGATCCCGCTCGCAGGGACGGGCTCTCGACCAAGGGCCTTGATCCGGAGAAGACGAACTGGGCGCTCCGCCTGGATACGCCGCCCTTCCACGCCTACAGCGCCACCGGCGGCATCACCTTCACCTTCGGCGGACTGCGGGTGAGCGAGCGCGCCGAGGTGATCGCCACCGACTGGCGCCCGATCCCCGGACTCTACGCTTGCGGCGAGATGATCGGCGGGCTGTTCTACGACAATTACCCGGCCGGGACGGGGCTGGTCGCCGGCGCCACCTTCGGCCGCATCGCCGGCCGCGAGGCCGCCGCTGCTGCCGCCGCCCGCCGGGCCTGAGCCTCGGGAGGGACGGACATGGCCAGCACCGGCGAAGCGCCCATCACCCTGCGGATGGCGGAGCGGATCTGCTCCTTCTCACGGTGCGACCTGACGCCGCGCGCACTCAGGCAGGCGCGCACCGCCATCGCCGACACGATCGGCGTCACCCTCGCCGGGCTGCCGGAAGCCTGCACCCAGATCCTGCTGCGCACGCCGGGCGTCGCCGCCGCGCCGGGCGATGCGCTGATCTTCGGCACGGCGCGGCGCACCACGGCGCTCGACGCCGCGCTGGTCAACGGCACGGCGAGCCACGCGCTCGACTACGACGACTTCAGCAGCGACATGGGCGGCCACCAGTCCGTCCCGCTGGTCGCCCCGCTCTTCGCGCTCGCGGAGGAGCGCGGTGCGTCGGGCGAGCGGCTGGTGCTCGCCTATGTGATCGGCATCGAGGCGATGATCCGCCTGGCGCGGGCGGTGAACTTCGTCCACTACGACAAGGGCTGGCATCCGACCGCGACGCTCGGCGTGTTCGGCGCCGCCGCCGCGTGCTCGCACCTCCTCGGCCTCGACGCGCGGCGCACCGCCACGGCGCTGGCCCTCGCCGCCTCCATGGCCTCCGGCCTGAAGGCCAATTTCGGCACCATGACGAAGCCCTTCCATGTCGGGCATTGCGGGCGCAACGGCCTGCTCGCCGCACTGATGGCCGAGCAGGGCTTCGAGGCACGGCACGGCGTGATGGAGCACAAGCAGGGCTTCCTCGACGTCTTCAACGGCCCCGGTCTGCACGACGCCTTGCGCATCTTCGCCGGCTGGGGCGATCCGTGGGAGATCGAGGCGCCGGGCATTGCCCTCAAGCAGTTCCCCTGCTGCGGCAGTACCCACCCGGCGATCGCGATGATGCTGCAACTCGCGAAGGAGGAAGGCATCGCCGCGAAGGACGTCGCGCGGATCGAGATCCTGCCGCACAGCCGCCGCCTGCCGCACACCGACAACCCCTGGCCGAGGACGCCGCTCGAGGCGAAGTTCAGCGTGCAGTACGCGGTGGTGCGCGCCCTGCTCTCCGGTACGCCGCGGCTCGCGCATTTCGAGGGCGAGGCGCCGCTCGAGCCCGAGGTGCAGCGCCTGCTCGCCCTCACCTCCGCCGCGCCGCATCCCGGCATGCCCGCGGACGGGCCGAACCAGTGGGGCGCGGAGGTCACCGTCACGCTGCAGGACGGCCGGCGGCTCTCACGCCGCGTGGACCAACTCGTGGGCCGCGGCGGCGACAATCCGATGTCGAGCGAGGAGCTGTGGGAGAAGTTCCGCGACTGCGCGGAGCGAGGCGGGCTGCCGCGCGAGAACGTCGCGCCCCTGTTCGACCGGCTGGAGTCCATCGAGGAGGCCACGAACATCCGGGACGTCACGCGGCTGCTCGAGCGTCCAGGGGCGCCCGGCGCCGAGGCGGGCGCACGCGGCGGTCGGCCACTCTTCGCCGAGGTGGAGCGCAGCGACGTGCCGCTCGAGACGAGCTGGGTTCCCTGAGGCAGCCACACCGCCCGGCCCTTGGCGACCCGGCGCCCACCACCCGCCCCGGCTCCACAGAACAGCCGGACGAGATCGGAGACTGACATGACCCGCCGCCAGCCCAACCCCATCCGGTCCGACATCGCCTGGAG
>JADGHI010000151.1 GCA_019689515.1 Acetobacteraceae bacterium
TGTGGCGGGCGGGTTCCTGGTGGGGGTGATCGAGAACCTCGCCGGCGTCTATCTGGTCGGCACCGAGCTGAAGCTGACGCTGGCGCTCGTGATCATCGTCGGCGTTCTGCTGCTGCGGCCCTCTGGCTTGTTCGGCCGGCCCGTGGTGAGCCGGGTGTGAGGGGGCGCCCGCCGGTGAGCGCCGCCCAGGACCGCCCTGCCGTCGCGGCCGCCGAGCCGCAGGCTCCGGCGGTGGTGCCTCGGCGTCGAAGCCGCGGCATCTCGCTGGCACTGTTCCTGCTCGGCGCTGCGGTGTTGGTTGCGCCGGCCTTCCTGCTCAGTTCCTTCCGGCTGTTCCAGCTCACCCTGGCGGCGGGCTACGCGGTGGCGATCCTCGGCCTCAACCTCGTCACCGGCTACAACGGGCAGATCTCGCTGGGCCACGGCGCCTTCTATGCGGTCGGGGCCTACGCCACCGCGATTCTGATGGCGCATTTCGACTGGACGTTCTGGGCGACGCTGCCGGTCGCGGCCGTGGTCAGCGGGACGCTCGGCTATGCGATCGGCTTCCCGGCGCTGCGCCTCGGCGGCCTCTACCTCGCGCTCACCACCTTCTCCCTCGCCCTGGCCGTGCCGCAGCTCCTCAAGCACAAGGCGGTCGAGGAGTGGACCGGCGGGGTACAGGGGCTGTTCACCGTCAAGCCCGACCCGCCCTCCTTCCTGCCGATCGAGGCGGACCAGTGGCTCTACCTGACGACGCTCGCCATCGCGGCGCTGCTGTTCCTGCTCGCCCGGAACCTGGTGCGCGGCCGGATCGGACGGGCGATGATGGCGGTCCGCGACCATCCCGTGGCGGCCGAGGCGGTCGGCATGGACCTCGCCGCCGTGAAGACGCGGACCTTCGCGGCGAGCGCGGTGCTGACCGGCCTGGCCGGGTCGCTCGGCGCGGTGGCGGTGGAGTTCGTGGCGCCGGACAGCTTCACGCTCATGCTCTCCATCACGCTGTTCGTGGGCATGGTGGTGGGCGGCGTGGCCTCGATCGGCGGGGCGGTGTTCGGGGGATTGTTCATCGTATTCGTCCCGAACCTCGCCGAGAGCATCTCCAAGGCGGCGCCTGGCGCGATCTACGGGGTGCTGCTGATCCTGCTGCTCTTCGTGCTGCCCGGCGGCGCCGCAGGATTGTGGCGCCGGGCGCTGGAGCGGCGGTGGCGGCGCGACGGCGGCGGATGATATGAGGAGCGTCGGACGCTGGCGGGCAGCCGGCCGACTCCAGAGCCACCCTCTCGGCGGCCTGGGGGACGCGCCGCTCCGCCGGGAAGACGAGGAAACGCCAGATGGTGAAGCGACGCTCCTTCCTGGCAGCCACCGCGGGCGCCGCCGCGGCGTTCCCGCTGCCCGCGCTGCGAACCCAGGCCGCGACGCCCGGGGTCACTGCGACCGAGATCAGGATCGGCAACACCAACGCCTATAGCGGCCCGGCTTCCGCCTACGGCGCCATATCGCGCTGCCAGGCGGCGTTCTTCCGCATGGTGAACGACCAGGGTGGGATCGGCGGCCGGCGCATCAACTACATCTCCTACGACGACGGCTACAGTCCGCCGCGCACCGTCGAGCAGGTGCGCCGCCTCGTCGAGCAGGACGGGGTTGCGTTCCTGTTCAACACCCTCGGGACAGCGACGAACAACGCGATCCTGCGCTACGTGAACCAGCGCCGCGTGCCGCACCTGTTCCTCGCCTCCGGCGCCGACAAGTGGGGCAATTACCGGGAGACGCCCTGGACCATCGGCTGGCAGCCGAGCTACCGGATCGAGGCGCAGATCTACGCCAAGTACATGCTGGAGCAGAAGCCGGAGGCGAAGCTCGCCCTGCTCTACCAGAACGACGACTTTGGCAAGGATTACGTCGCCGGCGTGCGCGACATCCTCGGCGACCGCTTCAGCCGCATGGTGCACGCAGTCTCGCACGAAGTGACGGACGCCACGGTGGATTCGCAGATCGTCAGCCTGCAGGCCACCGGCGCGGATGTGCTGCTCACGGCGACGACGCCGAAATTCGCCGCCCAGACCGTGCGCAAGGTGTACGACATCGGCTGGCGGCCGATGCACTTCCTGACCAACGTCTCGATCTCGGTCGCCTCGGTGATGCAGCCGGCCGGGCCGGAGAAGGGTGTGGGCATCATCACCTCGGCCTACATCAAGGATCCGACCGACCCGGAGTGGAGCGACGACCCTGGCATGAACGAGTGGCGGGCCTTCATGCGCCGCTACATGCCGGATGCCGACCTCACGGACGGCCACTACGTCTATGCTTACGGCGTCTGCAAGACGCTGTTGCAGGTGCTGCACCAGTGCGGCACCGACCTCTCGCGCCAGAACATCATGCGTCAGACGACCAGTCTGCGCGACCTCGAGATCCCGACACTGCTTCCGGGCATCAAGGTCAACACGGCGCCCGACAACTACCGCCCGATTCGCCAGATGCAGCTCCAACGCTGGGACGGCACGACCTGGCGGCGCTTCGGCAACATCATCGAGGGCGCGCGGGTCTGACCGGCCGGGGGGGAACCCAGGCCGCAGCCCCGCTGCTGAATTGCGACGGAAGCCATCATTCGCGTTGTCCCTGTGCCTGCGGTGGAGCGCCCTGGCCAGCCCGGCGCCGTGCTGCGGGCGCAACCTCCGCTGGGCATGGCGATGCTGTAGGGCGAGCCCGGCCGTGCACGGCGGCGCGTCCCGTGACCGTGGCGTAACCGCCTGAAGGCGAAATCGCCCCGATGTTCAGCGGCGGACCTGCGTCGTCCGGCTTCCCCGATCGTTATCCGCGCCAGCGGTCGGTGGGGCGCGCCACGACAGGCCGGTGGCTTGTGGCTGTAAGGGGTCGCGCGCCACGGAACCGAATCGCCCGGGCGGCAGCGGCGGCCTCCCGCCCGCGTTCTGACAAGAGCGGCCAGGAACATGGCCATCATCGGATCAGAAGCATCCAAGCCATTACCCCGAACGGCGACCGAACCGGCCGGCGGCGGCGATGACGGCGTGGGCATCATCAGGGCCGCGGGCGCTGCCGCATGGCGGTCGCACCGATTGGGCGGCCTCAGCCCTGCCCGAAGCGGTTCCCTACCACCAGGCATCGAAGGGGATGCGGCGCGCGCCGCCACACCGGTCAGGTCGGCGAGGCGCGCCCCCCGGCCATCGGCACCATGCGGCGTCCCTGTCCGCCGCCCGCTGCCGAGCGGTTGGTTGCGCGGCCGCCGCCGCAAGGGCGTGTGCATCCGAACTCGAGGAGGAATCCCATGCGCTTCGTGCCAACCCGTATCCACGGGATCCTGGACTATGTAATCGGCATCATCCTGATCATCTCGCCCTGGCTGCTCGGGTTCTCCAGGGTTACGGCTGCGCAGTGGGTCGCCATCGTGCTCGGGATCATCCTGATCCTCTACAGCCTCTTCACGGACTACGAGGTCGGGCTGGTCCGGACGATCCCGATGCCGACGCATCTCGTGCTCGACATCATCGGAGGGATCATACTCGCCATCTCGCCCTGGCTCTTCGCCTTCGCCGCATTGGTCTGGGTGCCGCACCTCGTGATCGGGCTGATCGAGATCGTGCTGAGTCTGGTGACGGAGCGCGTGCCGGCGCATGCAGCCGTAGGCGGCCTGACCTGAGCTTCCCTCGTCCGCCGCGCCTCGCCTGCGAAGTGGCGCGCCGGGCCGGACCGGCTCCCGGCTCAGCCACCCGCCTCGAGACGGCGGCGATAGAGGGCGATCAGCCGCTCCCAGTGCCGCTCCGCCGCTGGCTTGTCGTAGACCGCGCGCGCGGGGAAGGCGAAGCCGTGGTGGACGCCGGGATAGATCTCGATCTCGCCCGCTGCGCCGGACCGTTCGAACAGCCCGCGAAGCTCCTCGACCATCGGGAGCGGCGCAAGCTCGTCGTGCTCCGCACAGGCGATGTAGAGCTCGCCCTTTACCTTGCCGAGCGACAGATGCGGGCTCCCCTCGGCATCGCTGACGAGCCAGGTGCCGTAGAAGGACGCCGCGGCCGCGATCCGGTCCGGGAAGCGCGCGGCCGCCGCGAGCGCGTAGGGGCCGCTCATGCAATAGCCGTGGCAGCCGACCGGGCCGGGCCGGGCCCATTCCGGATGCCCGTCGAGGAAGGCGAGCATCGCGCCGACATCCTCCATGACCGGCGGGATGGTCATCTTCGTGCGGATCGCACGCATGCGGGCCCGCTCCGGGTGACCCTCTTGCAGCACGCCCGGCCCGAACAACGTGTCGCGTCCGGCGCGGTAGTAGAGGTTCGGCAGCAGGACGCAGAAGCCGACGGTCGCCAGCCGGCGCGCCATGTCGCGCAGCTCCTCGCGGATGCCGGGCGCGTCCATCAGCATCAGCACCGCCGGGTGCGGCCCGCCGCGCTCCGGCCGGCAGACGAAGGTTTCCATTGCGCCGTCGCGGGTCGCGATGTCCAGCGTATCCTCGATCATCGGCTCGTCCTCCCTCTCGCCTATTCGGTAGCAGGACAGCGGGGCCAGGGATACGCCCGGACACCGCGCCGCATCCGTCGCGAGGGGCGCGACCGGCCAACCGCACCGTCCTGCATCGTCTGTCCGGCCCTCGCCCGGCAGCCTGCTGGAGGAGGCTCCCCCGGCCCGTTCGCCGCACCGCCGTTTGCCGTCGGCGCAAAACCGCGCAACATTGGAAATAACCGGAGGGAGGAAACCTATCGTGAAGCGTCGCGGATTGCTGCGTTCCGGCCTGGCCCTTGCCGCGTCGGGGCCGGCTCTCGCCCTGGCGCCGGCGGTGGCCCAGGCACAGAATTGGCCGACCCGGCCGATCCGGCTCATCGTGCCCTTTCCGCCAGGCGGGCCGAACGACATCATCGCCCGCCTCTACGGCCCGCAGCTCTCGGCCCTGCTCGGCCAGCCGGTAGTGATCGAGAACCGCGCCGGCGCGGGTGGCGTGGTCGGCACGGACGCGGCCGTACGGGCCGCGCCGGACGGCTACACGCTGGTGATCACCAATGGCGGCTCGCTGGTGATCAGCCCGTATGTCAGCAACAACGTGCCCTACAAGGCACCCGACGACTTCACCCTGCTCAGCATCGTCACGCGCGTGCCGGAGGCGCTGGTGGCGAATCCCCGCCTCGGCGTGCGGACGCTGCCCGAGCTGCTGGACCTGGCGCGGCGCGAGCCCGGGAAGCTCAACATCGGCACGGCGGGCGCGGCCGGGCTGTCGCATCTCGCGGCTGAGCTGTTCAAGGTGCAGACCGGCGCGGACGTTGTCGTGGTGCCCTACCGCGGCGCGGCGCCCTCGGTGACCGACCTGCTTTCCGGCCAGATCCAGCTCTTGTTCGCCGACCTCCCTGTGCTGATGCCGCACATCCGCGGCGGAACCCTCACCCCCCTCGCGATGGCGAGCACGCGGCGCAGCCCCGCCCTGCCGAATCTGCCGACGACCGGCGAGTTCGGCTACCCCAACCTGCTGGCCGAGAACTGGTACTGCCTGGTCGGTCCCGCCGGCCTGCCGCAGCCCGTCGTCGCGCGCCTCTCGGAGGCCGCGCGCAAGGCCTCCGAGACCCGCGAGGTGCGTGAGGGCCTTGCCGCGCAGGGCGCCGAGGCCACCTGGACCTCACAGGAGGACTTCGCCGCCTACGTCCGCAGCGAGGCAGAGAAGTGGAAGACCATTGCGGAGCGCGCCGGGGTGCGCACGGACTGATCGGCGGGCAGACGGGCGGTCCGGGGGCATTCGAGCCGCGCCGGGGCGCCCGTCCGGCGGAGGCTTGATGGCCCTGCCCGGGCGGACCGTTCTCGATGGAGAACGGACCGCCATGCCGAAGTGCCCGGCCGCGAGGTGAAATTCCCGCTCCGCACGGTTCCAGAACCGGAAGAGGTTCGGGCCAAGCCGCGTGCGGCTGCACCACAGGAGGCGACCCCGGGTAGCGCCCGACCCGCATGGCGCTTGACGTCCGGCGCCCAACGCCGTTTTTTCGGAGGACACGGCCGGCATTGGAATGCGTAGCCGCAGCGACCATCTCCTCCACGCCGCACCCGGTTGCCGGGGCGCTTCACCAGACGGACCCCGGCTTCCCACGAGACGATGACTCCGCAACAGCCGTCTTCCCCGCCGCGCCGGCTTGGCGCGCCTGATCGCTTCCGCCTGTTGTCCGGTCGTTTCCGCCGCAATTCTACCGGAACGGTGCGCGGGCTCCTGGTGGAGCTCCGCCGAAGCTCGCCCACCTGCCCGCCTGCGGCGCCGGGTGTCGGCCTGGCGCGCCGCATCCGCCCCGGCGGGGAGCTGCGGGTCGCCTCCTACAACGTGCACAAATGCGTCGGGACCGACGGGCGCTTCGATCCGGTGCGCTCGGCTGCGGTGATCGCCGAGCTCGGTGCCGACCTGGTGGCCGTGCAGGAGGCGGACCGGCGCTTCGGTCGCCGCATCGGCCTGCTCGACACCGCGGCGCTGGAGCGCGAGACCGGCCTCGCGCCGCTGCCCGTCTCCGACCTGCCCGACGGGCATGGCTGGCACGGCAACGCGCTGCTGGTCCGCCCCGGCACTCCCGCGAGGCTCCGCCGGCTTGCCCTGCCCGGCGCCGAGCCGCGCGGTGCGCTTGTTGCGGAACTGGATCTTCCGGCCGGCCGGCTGCGCGTCGTCGCGGCGCATCTCGGCCTGCTCCGTCGCTGTCGCGCGCGGCAGGCGGATGCCATCCTGCGAGTCCTCGCGGAAGGCGAGGCGATGCCCACCCTTCTGCTCGGCGACCTGAACGAGTGGCGCCCGGGCGCGCGCTCCTCGCTGCGTGCCTTCGAGCCGCTCTTCGGGCCGCTCGCGCCCGCCCCGGCGAGCTTCCCCGCGCGCCTGCCGCTCTTCGCACTGGATCGCATCCTGGGCTGGCCCCAGGGGTTGGTGGACGAGGTCGCGGTGCACGACAGCCCGCTCGCGCGTGTCGCCTCCGACCACCTGCCGCTGACAGCCCGTGTTCACCTCGGCGCCGCAACGGCGGCGATGGCGGAGGAGGAAGCGGAGATCGGGGACCAGGCGGACCTCGCCGCGGCAGCCTGACAACAGGCGCGCCGGCCGCCCGAAAGGGGTGAGAATCGCCGCCCTGGTCGGCTGCTGCCAGCCATTCGGCGCACGTGGGCCGGCCTGAAAGGTGGTGACCTGGCGGAGGAGCGGCATGCCCGACCGGCAGCGGGCGCAACTTGCGGCATCCGAGGCCAAGGACGCACGGCCCGGCGCCGCACCGGGGCCAGAGGTGGCGGTGCCCGACGTGGTGCCGCCCACCACCGAACTCGACCGCGCCGCGGAAGAGGCGCTGCTGGCTCATCTGGGCGGAGCTCCGGGCGGGGCGGCGCTGGTGCGGGAAGGGCTGGACGCCTTCGCCGTGCGCGCGGCGACCGCGCGCGCCGCGGCGCACAGCCTCGATCTCCAGTACTACATCTGGCACGGCGACGTGACCGGCCGCCTGCTCGCGCGCGAGGTTCTGCACGCCGCCGACCGCGGCGTCCGCGTCCGCCTGCTGCTGGACGACGTCTATGCGCTCGGCCGCGAGCGCATCCTCGCGGCGCTCGATGCGCATCCTGCGATCGAGGTGCGCCTGTTCAACGGCACGCGCTGGCGTGCCTTCGGCCGGCTCGGCTTCGTGCTGGAGATGATCTTCGGCGGCTGGCACCTGAACCGGCGCATGCACAACAAGGCCTGGATCGCCGACGGGCGCGTGGCAATCAGCGGCGGCCGCAACATCGGGGACGAGTATTTCGGGGCCAGGGCCAACGAGTTCAATTTCCGCGACCTCGACCTCGTCCTCATCGGCGCCGCGGCGGAAGACACCCGCGCGGTGTTCGAGCGCTACTGGCGGAGCCCGCTCGCGCGCCGCGCCGCCCTGCTCAGCGCCGCGGCGAGCGCCAAGGCCGGCGGCGGCCTGCCACGCCTGCGCCAGGTTCTGGAAGACGCGGCCGCGGTGCCGGAGGCGCGGCGCTTCATCGCCCATCTCGGCGCGGTCCGCGGTGCCGCCGGGCACCTCGCGCGCGGGCTCGTCGCCGTCGGGCACGATGCGGTGCGCGTGGTGGCGGATCCGCCCGAGAAGGCGCGGCGAGGGCTCGGCGCGCGGCGGCGCGCCCCCGCCGCCCGCGGC
>JADGHI010000152.1 GCA_019689515.1 Acetobacteraceae bacterium
GGCTAAAACCCCGGCGTGCCGCGGTTTCACCAGCCCCTCACCCTTCTGCAGCGCCTGTTCCTTCTGGTTGCCTTCGCGCTGCTGCCGGCGGTGCTGCTGCTGGTCGCCGCGGTGGCGGCGCTGCGCGCCCAGCACGAGGAGGCCGCGCGCGACCAGGCGCGGCGCATCGCCGCCGCCGCCGCCGCCCGGCTGGAGCGCATCATCGAGGGCACGCGCCAGACGCTCCTGGTGCTGAGCGAGACGGATGCCGTCCGCGACGGGAATCCCCAGTCGTGCGAGCGAAGGCTGCTGACCCTCGGCCAGCACCTGCCCGAACGGATCCGCCTCGGCATCCTCGATCCCGAGGGCCGGCCGCTGTGCGACACCGCCGGCATCGCGCCGTGGCGCGCGGGATCCCGCGACATTGCCGAGCGGCACGCCCCGCCGCGCCCGGCGCTCGCGATGAACAGCTTCACCGTCGTCGGCTTTGGGCCGGAGCTGGCGGAGCCCGGCGCCAGGGGCGATCGCGCCGCCCTGGCGCTGCACCTGGCCCTGCCGGTGCGCAACGCGCGGGACGGCCCCCTGGTCGGCGTGGTCACCGCGGCGCTCGGGCTGCCCTGGCTCGCGGCCCAGCTCCGTTCCGTCGGGCTTCCGCCGGGCGCGGAGCTGTTCCTGCTGGACCGCGAGGGCAACGTGGTCCTGCGGCTCCGCGCGCACCCCGCCCGGTCCGACGAGGTAGCGCCGCCGCTTGCGGGCACGGAGACGACCAGGGCGCTCGCGGCCCTCCTGGCGGCGCGCCAGGGCAGGGCCGAGGCCAGGGAAGGCCGCGCCGCCCAGGGCCAGACGGTACCGGGCAGCCGCCTCGCCGCGCTTGGCGCCGGGGCCGTGCCGGAACGGCAGCAATCGGACGGCGACGCCTCCCTCCTCGACGCGGTGGGGCCGGACGGGGCGCCGCGGATCTTCGCCCTGGCCTACGAGATGGCCTCCGCCCAGGGAGCGCTGCGGCTCGCCGTCTCGCTGGACGCCGCCGCTGCCCTCGCCCCCGTCACCGAGGTCGGCCGACGCTGGGCGTTGCTCGTTGCCCTCGGCCTCGCCGCCTCGCTCATCGCCGCCTGGCTCGGCGCGCAGCGCTTCGTGCTCGCCCCGATCCGCGCGCTGCAGGAGACGGCGCGGCGCTGGGCCAGGGGTGAGTACGGCGCCCGGGCGGCGCCGGCGCTCGCCGCGCCACCGCCGGAATTCGCACGCCTCGCCGCCGCGCTCGACCGCGTGGCCGAGGCGGCCGAGCAGCGCGACCGGGCCGCCGCCGCCCTGGCCGAGAAGGAGGCGCGGCTCTCGCTCGCGCTCGAAGCCGGCGGCCTCGGCGCCTGGGAACTGGATCCGCGGAGCGGCACCGTGGAGCGATCGCCGCAGCACGACGCGCTGTTCGGCTATTCGACGCCGCAGGCCAAGTGGAGCTACCGGCGGATGCTCCGGCACGTGGTGCCGGAGGACCGTGCGCGGGTCGAGGCCGCCTTCCGCCGCGCCGTTGCGGAGGCGTCATCCCTGCGGACGGAATGCCGCATTCGCCCCGCCGGCGAGGGGAACGAGGTGCGCTGGCTGGAGGCCACCGGCGCGCCCCATCGCGGCCCGGACGGGCGGATGAAGTTCCTCGGCGTCATCCTCGACACCACCGAGCGCCGCCGCACGGAGGAGCGGCTCCGCCTGGTCGCCGGCGAGCTGAACCACCGGGTCAAGAACACCCTGGCCGCGGTGCAGTCCATTGCGGCGCAGACGCTCCGCTGGCCGGCCGGGGACGTGCCCGCCGCCGAAGCCAGCCGCTCTGCCTTCCAGGCGCGGCTGCTCGCCCTCGCCCGCTCGCACGAGCTGCTGACGCGGGAGGGCTGGTCCGGCGCCGATCTCGCCGAGCTCGCGACCCTCGTGCTGGCACCGCATGCCGGGGCGCGGGAGGCAGGCGGCACCGCGGCACAGCGGGTGACGATCGCCGGCCCGCCGGTGCGGCTCGCGCCCCGCTGCACCATCCCGCTCGCCATGGCACTGCATGAACTGGCGACGAACGCCGCGCGCCACGGCGCACTCTCGGTGCCCGAGGGACAGGTCGCGGTGCGCTGGTCGGTGCGGCCCCCGCCGCCCCCCGCCGCCAATGCGGCCGAGGATGCGCGGACCAAGGGCGCCGCGATCCTGTTGCTCCGCTGGGAGGAGAGCGGCGGGCCGCCCCTGGCCGGGCCGCCGGTGCGGCGCGGCTTCGGGACCCGGCTGCTGGAGCGCGGCCTCGCGACGGAGCTGCACGGGACGGTGCGGCTCGAATTCGCGCGCGAAGGACTGCGCTGCGAGATCGAGGCGCCGCTTTCCGCCGCGCCCGACGAGAACCCGATGGCCACGCCCGTCTCCGCGCCGCCCCAGGCGCCGGCCAAGGCCGCCTAGGGCTGATCGCGGGCACCTCCGGCACACGGGCCGGACGACGCCCGCCTCGCCGCCCACGTCATCCCTGGGGCTGCAGATCTGCCAGCGCCCGCGCGCCGCACTCGGTCAGCCGGTAGAGGTCGCGCCCGGCCGGCTCGAACCAGCCATAGACGTTGCGGTAGAGGATGCGCCCCGCATTCGGCGCCTCCGCCCGCTCGCGCACGACCCGCACCGGCAGCGGCGCGCCACCGGGCGAGGCGTGCAGCACGGCGGCGCAGCGCAGCGCCTCCTGCCGATAGGCGGTGACGAGCCGCACCCCGCCCGGATTGGGATCGCCCTGGCGACTCACATGCTCGGCGATGATCGCCCGGGCGCGCGCGGCGTTGCGTCGCGGCAGGCGGCGCGGCGTGGCGAGCGGCTCGGTGAGGACCTCCACCTCCCCTCGCGACGCGCCTGTTCCCACTGCCAGCAGCCCGAGGCCGAGCCGCCTGAACAGCCGCGCGATGCCCTTCCGCCCGGCGCGCTCCGCCGCCTCTGCCGGCACGGCGAGATAGACGAGGTCCGTGACCGCGAACCGGTCCAGGCATTGCAGCACGGCCGCAAGGGTCACCGCGCGCTTGAGCTCCACCACGACGGGCATCTCGGGCGCCGCGGGCGCGACGGCGACGACGTCGCAGCCGCGCACCTCGCCCTTGGCGACGAGGCCACGCGCCTCGAGGAAGCGCTTCACGGGCGGGTAGAGCGCGGTCTTCGGAATTCTCTTCGGCATGGCGGCGGAGCGGGACGAGGGCACGCCGGACAGAGGGAGCGCGCAGCGGGCGAACGGCAAGCCACGTTGCGCGCACGGAGCAACGCGGCCGCTTGCCCGTCCGTCCGGCCCTTGGCAGACGGGCTCCGCGCCGTCAGCCTGCGCGACGTTCGGCGAAGCAGGAGGAGGACCCGCCGCATGCGGCTCGACCACACCGCCGTCCTGCCGGAGGACTGGCCCCAGGGCAGCTACGCCGCGCGGATCATGACCGAGGCAGGCCCGGTCGTCCTCGGCATCGCCGGCGGCGAGCCCTTCGACCTCACCCCCGCCTTCGGCACCGTGAGCCGCTGGCTGGAGGAGGAGGACCCCGTCGGCGCCATCCGCGCGCGCGGCGAGCGGATCGCCCTCGACCTCGCCGCGCTGGTCGCGAATTCCGCCCATGACGCCCGCCGCCCCGACGCGCCCTGGCTGCTCGCGCCGGTGGACCTCGCCGCGGTGAAGGCCGCCGGCGTCACCTATGTGCGCTCCATGCTTGAGCGCGTGATCGAGGAGCGCTGCCGCGGCGAGGCCTCGCGCGCCGAGGCGGTGCGCGCCGAGGTGCGGGAGATCATCGGCGACGACCTCGCCAACCTGCGCCCCGGCAGCCCCGAGGCGCAGCGGGTCAAGGAGGTGCTCTCCGCCAAGGGCTGGTGGAGCCAGTACCTCGAGGTCGGCATCGGCCCGGACGCCGAGATCTTCACCAAGTGCCAGCCCATGGCCGCGGTCGGACTCGGCGCCAAGGTCGGCGTGCATCCGGGCAGCGACTGGAGCAATCCGGAGCCCGAGGCGGTTATGGTGGTGAACGCGCGCGGCCGGATCGTCGGCGCCACACTCGGCAACGACGTGAACCTGCGCGACGTGGAGGGGCGCTCGGCGCTGCTGCTCGGCCGGGCGAAGGACAACAACGCCTCCTGCGCTCTCGGCCCGATGGTCCGTCTGTTCGACGAGAGCTTCACGCTGGAGGACGTGCGCCGCGCCACCCTCTCCCTCGTCATCGAGGGACGGGACGGCTTCCGGCTGGAGGAGACCGGCGAGATCGGTGCGATCAGCCGCGACCCGATCGAACTGGTCGGCCAGCTCATCGGCCCGCACCACCAGTATCCGGACGGCGTGGTGCTGTTCCTCGGCACGCCCTTCTCGCCGGTGACGGACCGCGGCGCGCCGGGCATGGGCTTCACGCACAAGGAGGGCGACATCGTGGCCATCCGCACCCCGAAACTCGGCACCCTGGTCAACGAGGTGGACCGCACCGACGAATGCCCGCCCTGGACCTTCGGCACGGGGGCCCTCTTCGCCAGCCTGGCCCGGCGCGGCCTGCCGCGGAGCGTCGCGTGATGGCGCGCGGCGAGGAGAGCGGCACCGTCGCGCGCGCCGACGGCGTGCCCCTGGCCTATCGGCGCCTGCGCGGGCGCGGGCCGGGGGTGGTGTTCCTCGGCGGATTCCGCTCCGACATGACCGGGCAGAAGGCCGAGGCCCTCGCCGCCTTCTGCGAGGCGCGCGGCCAGGCCTATCTGCGCCTCGACTATTCCGGCCACGGCGCGAGCGGCGGGCGCTTCGAGGACGGCACCATCGGCATCTGGGCCGACGACGCCGCGCTGCTGATCGAGCGGCTCACCGAGGGGCCGCAGATCCTGATCGGTTCCTCGATGGGCGGCTGGATCGCGCTGCTCCTGGCGAAGCGCTGGCCCGAGCGCGTCGCCGGGCTGATCGGCATCGCCGCCGCGCCGGACTTCACCGCCGACCTGCCGGAGCGGCGCATGACGCCGGAGCAGCGCGCGACCCTGATGCGCGAGGGCATCGTCCACCTCCCCAGCGCCTATGGCGACCCGACGCCGATCACCCGCGCGCTGATCGAGGACGGCAACCGCCACCGCCTGGTGCTGAACGCGGGGCCGATCCCGCTCGCGGCGCCGGTGCGGCTGCTGCACGGGCAGCAGGACCCGGACGTGGACTGGCGCCTGTCGCTCCGCACGGCGGAGGCGATCGCCTCGCCGGACGTCCAGATCATCCTCGTCAAGGACGGCGACCACCGGCTGTCGCGGCCGCAGGATCTCACGCTACTGACGCGGACGCTCGACGCCCTGCTCTCCGACGCCGCCGGCGGCTGAACCGGGCGCCTGCGCCTCCTCTGCGAGGATCGCGCGCAGCCCCTCGCGATAGGTCGGGTAGCGCCACGCCGCGATCCCGAGCGCCGCCTTGGTGCGCGCGTTCGCAACGCGGCGGTTCTCCGCCCAGAAGCTGAGCGCCATCGGCGACATCGCGCGCGCCGCCTCCTCGAAGGGCACCTCCGGCGGCGGCGCCAGGCCGAGCAGCCTCGCCGCCTCCTCTGTCACCGCCGCGGGCTCGGCCGGTTCGTCGTCCACCAGGTGCAGGACGCGCACGCGTCCGGGCTCGGGCGACTGCGTCGCCGCAGCGATCACCGCGAGCGCGATGTCGTCGCGATGGATGCGGCTGAATGGGTGGCCCGGCTTCACCACACGCCGCGCCGTGCCGGCGCGCAGCGCATCGAAGGCCGAGCGACCGGGGCCGTAGATGCCGCCGACACGGAACAGGTCGAGCGCCGGCCGCCCCGGGGCCTGTGCCGCCAGCGCGCGCCATGCCTCCTCGGCCGCGAGACGCCGCCGCGACCGCGCCTGCCCCGGCGCGGGCGGCGTGGATTCCTCCACCCAACCGCCGCCGCGGTCGCCATAGACCCCGGTCGTCGAGAGATAGCCGATCCAGCGCAGCCCCGGCGCGGCGAGGATTGCATCGCGGTGCCCCGCGATCACCGGATCGCCCTCTTCGCCCGGCGGCGCCGTGACGAGGAGATGCGTCGCCTGCGCCAGCACCGGCGCGACCTCGGCGAAGGCCACCACCTGCACTTCCTCGGGCGCCGTCGTCGCGCTAACGCGCGCCGCCGGATCGCGCGCCGTGCCCGTGACGCGCCAGCCGCAGGCCGCCGCGCGTCGGGCCACCGCCATGCCCGAATAGCCAACACCGCAGATGAGGAGATGCAGGTGCGTCCTATCCGTCATCGCGCCTCTCTGTCGCGCCGGGTTGCGCTGCGGCAGGAGCGCGGCCCTGCCCGGACCGCCGCGCGTCCGCTCGCGCATCGGCCCGAACCATTCCCAGCGCTGCGCGGCTCGATGGCACGGACGGAGGCCTGCGCATCGAGTGCGCCTACGCGGCATGCGCATCCACTCATCCGCCCCCTCCGCTGCCTTCGGCGCCCTGCGCTTGCCCTTCCGCACGGCGAGGCGGATGCAGCCGGCGAGGGCACCCGCCCCCCCGAGCCGTACCGCTGACCGAGCGCGAGCCGGACCACGACCGGCACTCGCCCCCCAGAAACGCAGCGATCCAGGGACGCCCGGGCCGATCGGGAGCGCGCCATCGCGCTTGCACCCGACACGACGACGGCGGATCTGACAGGGCGGAACCTGACGCTCAAAGCGGCGTGCCATGCGGCCGGGGCCGGCGCAGCCATAGCCCCCGCGCGCGGATCGGACGTGGTCTGGCTCAGCGATACTCCGCCGCGAAGCGCGCGAAGGCCCGCACAAGCTCCTCGTAGATCGCACGCTTGAAGTGCACCGCGAGGCCAGGCAGCTCCTCCAGCCGCGCCCAGCGCCAGGCGTCGAATTCCGGATGCGGGTCGGCGTCCAGCCGGATGTCCGAGTCCTCGCCGAGGAAGCGCAGCGCGAACCAGCGCTGCCGCTGGCCACGGTAACGCCCGCCCAGCGCCTTGCCGATCAGCTCGGGCGGCAGGTCGTAGGTCAGCCAGGCGTCGTGCTCGGCAAGGATCTCCGCCTTGTCGGTGCCGATCTCCTCAGCGAGCTCGCGCAGCACCGCCACCCGCGGGTCCTCGCCCGGATCCATCCCGCCCTGCGGCAATTGCCAGCCGCCGGCGGCGCCCTCCGCATTCGGCAGGTCGGCGCGGCGCGCGACGAAGACGAAGCCATCCCGGTTGAACAGCACCGCGCCGACATTGTCGCGGTAGGGCAGATCGGACATTGCGCGAGCGGGTCTCCTCTCAGTGGCGCGGCGGCACGGACGATGCCGGCACGGGCGCGATGCCGCTGCCACCGGACGGCACGTCTCCCTCGCAGCGCGCATTCGCCGGGCGGCGAATTACCGCTGTAACCGGCGCGAGCGCCACCCCGCGCGCATCGAGCCCCGCCGCCCAGACGGCCAGCCGCTCGACCAGCACGGGCGCGGGCTCGCCCGCGAGCCCGACCGCGCTGCCCCGCTCGCGCGCGAGGCGCTCCAGATCCGCGAGGCGGCGCTCGATCTCGCCGCGCGTCGCGGGCTCGTCCAGCACGATATCCACTGCGCGGCCCCAGGCCCGCGACGGGTCCGGCGCGCCGGGGCGCGGGTCCACGAAGAGCAGCCCGCGCGAGCACAGCACGTCCTGCACCGAACCCATCAGCTCGGAGAGCAGCGCGGAGCGTTCTCCGCCGCCGCGCAACGGGCCGAGCCCGCCCAGCACCCCGACATAGCCGGCGGTGCGCGCCAGCACCCAGTCGAGGCGACGGAAGTTCTCGGCCAGGGACGCACCGGTAAGCAGCGCCCGGTCCCCCGCCGGATCGGCCACGGGATAGCCGGAGGATTCCGTCGGCACGGCGACCAGCGTCTCCATGCCGCGTTCGCGCGCCCGCTCGGCAAGCTGGTCGAGTCGCGGGGCATAGGGGTTCAGCGCCAGGGTGACGGCGGGGGGCAGGCGCCGGATCACCTCCTCCGCATTGCCCGCCGACCGGCCGATGCCGGCCAGGACTACGGCAACCCGCGGGCGGGTGTCGGCGCGGTCGAAGCCGGCATGGGCGTAGGCACGGAACGAGGTCCGCCCGCCGGGCCCGATGCGTGGCAGCCTCACGCCGTCGCCACGCTCCTCCAGGAGCGCTGGGTCGGGCGGTGCGATGGGACGGGCACCGGGAGCAGGCGGCGGCGGCACCAGG
>JADGHI010000153.1 GCA_019689515.1 Acetobacteraceae bacterium
GCTGCAGTACGAGCTCCTTATCATGGTCGACCGCTGTGTGTTGGCGCATGGGGTGGAGGGGCGCACCCCCCTGCTCGATCCCGGCGTGGCGGCGGCGGCGTTTCGCCTGCCCGACTCGCTCAAGGTCCGCGGCCATATGGGGAAGTGGATCCTGCGCCGATGGCTGGCGCGGCACTTCCCGGCCTGCGAGCCCTTCGCGCCGAAGCAGGGCTTCACCGTGCCGATTGGCACCTGGATCGCCGAGGCGGCGCAGCGCCTCGGCCCGCTGGTGGCGGCGCAGCCGGGGGTGGCGGAGCTGGCCTGGCCGGAGCGTGTGGTGGCACTGTTCGCCCAGGCGGGACGCGACCGGCACGCCGCGACGGCAGCCTGGCACCTGCTGTTCTACGCCCTCTGGCACCGCCGGCACGTGGAGGGACGGCGCGACATCGCGGAGATGGACGTCTTCGCCGCCCTAGCGGCGCGATAGGGCGCGACGCCGGCGACTCCGGACTGCGGCTCACTCCCTCCGCAGCATGAAGTCGCGCCCGATCAGCTTCATGCCGATGCCGACGAAGGCGAGGGTGATGACGAGGAGGATGCCGCCGAGGGCGGATAGCACCTCGAAATTGCCCTCCTCGCTCAGGTCGTAGAGCAGGACGGAGATCGTCCGCGTCTCCGGTCCGACCAGGAAGATCGCGGCGGATAGCTCGCGCGTCGCCAGGATGAAGACCAGCAGCCAGCCGCCGAGCAGCGCCTTCTTGAGCAGCGGCGCCACCACCCTGCGGATGGCGGTGATCCGGCCGCCGCCCAGGATGCGCACCGCCTCCTCCATCTCCGGATGGATCATCTGCATCCCCGCCGCGCCGTTGGCATAGGCGATCGGGAGGAAGCGGGTGGTGAAGGCCAGGATCATCATCGCCGAGGTGCCGTAGAGCAGCAGCGGCGGCCCGGCATAGGCGGCGTAGAAGCCGATGGCCATGACGATGCCGGGGATGACGAAGGGCGCCATGCAGAGGAAGGCGAGCAGCGAGCCGAAGGGCATCACGCGGCGCTTGACGATGTAGGCGATGGCCAGCGCGACGACCACGGCGAAGGTCGCGGAGGCGGCGGCGAAGACGAAGGTGTTGACCACCGCGCTCCAGGCCGCGTCGTGCTCGAACAGCAAGTAGGTGTAGTTGCCGAGCGTCAGGTTGTCGAAGGAGAAGCCGCGCCCCCAGGCCTTGGCGAAGGAAGCCTGGACCAGCGCGACCATCGGCGCCGCGACCGAGAGCAGGAAGACCAGGACGCACCAGCCGAACATGACCCAGCGCAAGGGCCCGAGCGGGATGGGCCGCCGCTCGCCGCCCTTGCCGGTCTGCGAGACGTAGCCCTTGCGCCCGAGCAGCAGCCTCTGCACGAGGATCAGCAGCGCCGTGATCAGCAGCAGCGGCATGGCGTAGGCGGCCGCCACCTCCGCGCGCACCGGCGCCTCGAAGAACTGCCAGAGCTGGGTGGTGACGACGTTGATCCGGGCCGGGATGCCGATGATCGCCGGCGTGCCGAACAACGCGATGGCCTCGAGGAAGACCAGGATGACGCCGGCCAGGATGGCGGGTCCGACCAGCGGCAGGGTGATGCGCATCGTGGTCAGCCAGGTCCCGGCGCCGAGGATGTTCGCCGCGTCCTCCATCTCCGAGGAGATGAGGTCGAGGCCGGACTTCGCGAAGATGAAGACGAAGGGGTAGGCGTTCAGCGCGATGACGAAGGCGAGGCCCCAGAAGCTGTACACGTTGACGATGCTGTGCTCGCTGCCGGTGAGCCACATCCAGGCTTGGTTGATCCAGCCCGAATTGGGCCCGGCGAGCAGGATCCAGCCGATCGCGCCGAGATAGGGCGGGATGATGAAGGCGGCGAGCACTGTCAGCCAGGCGAAGCCGCGTCCCGGCATGTCGGTGCGCGAGGCGGCCCAGGCCATCGGCACGGCGAGCACGGCGCAGATCGCCGCGCTGACCGCGCCGAGCGCGAGCGAGTTCAGCAGCGCGTCCACGTAGCGCATCCGCCCGTAGGCCGCGGTGTAGTTCGACAGGGTGAAGGTGCCGGTGCGTGCCGACCGCAGGCTGGTGAGGAGCAGTTCCGCCACCGGCCAGACCACGAGGACGACCAGCACCCCGATCAGCACGATCCAGAGCAGCGTCGCCGGCTCGGCATACCGCAATCGGCGCAGGAGCACGCCCTCGGGCGCCGCCGCTGCCGCACGCGCGGCGGCGGCGGTCTTGGGGGCGGCGTCAGCGGCGCTGCTGCTCATTGGTCGGGCTCCGCCGTCTGGCAGTCGGTGCGCCTGGGGGGCGCGCTAGACCCCGAAGGTCTCGCGCCAGAGTTCCTTCACCTCCGGGATTCCCTGGTCGATCTCCTCCGTCGTCGGGCGGATGAGCTTCACCTCGGAGAGGTTCTTCGCACCGGGGAAGAGCGGCACGTCGCTGCGCACGATCTCGCTGTAGTTCTGGACCTGGACCTCGCTGGCGCGCTTGCCGAGCAGGAATTCCATGAAGAGCCGTGCCGCGTTGGGGTTGCGCGTGCCCTTCACGATCGCGGAGGGCGAGATCATCAGCAGCGTCCCGTCCTCGGGGTAGTTGACGCCGAGCGGGTTGCCGCGAGAGGCGCTGCGCAGCGTGGTCGCGCCCGGCCCTGCACCGACCCAGCGCTCGCCGGAGTTCAGCATGGTGACGGTGTCGTTGATCGAGCGCCCGATCTGCGGCTTGTTCCTCTCCAGCCTCGTGAAGTAGTCCCAGCCGTAGAGCTTGCGCATCATCACCACCCAGGTCCCGACATAGCCGGAGAAGCCAGGGTGGCCGACGGTGACGCGGTCCTTCCACCTCGGGTCGAGAAGGTCGGTCCACTTCCGCGGCCGGTCCTCCGGCTTCACCCTGTCGGCGTTGAAGTTGATCAGCACGGTGCCGATCGAGGTGGTGTGGTAGAACCCGTCCGGGTCGATGTTGCGCAGATCCGCGATGATCTGCGAGGTGTTCTCCGGCACGTACTTCTCGAGCTTCCCGTCGGCCTTCAGCTGGACGTAGTGGCCGACATCGGTCGAGCTGAACACGTCGCAGTTCTGCACCCGCGCGCGCATGTCCTGCGATAGACGCTGGAAGGCGACCTGCGCCGTCGTGCGCACGACCTTCGCCTGGACGCCGGGATAGGTCTCGTCGAAGGCGCGGCCGATGGCCTCCGCGGTTTCGCTGTTGTAGTGCGCGGTGTACCAGGTGACCTGCTCGTTGCGGGAGCGCGCGGCCTCGTACAGCCTGCGCTCGTGCGGCGCCATCTCGGTGGCCGTCTGGGCGCGCAGCACCCGCGGCGCGGCCAGGCCAAGGCCCGCCAGGGCGCCGAACGCACGCCTCCCCAAGCGCCGATCGCCGCTGTTCATTGTTTCCTCCCTACCCGGTCTTGAGTTCGTCCGGTCTTGGCTACAGCGAGATTGCCGGTGCCGGGTTCCGGGTGTCAATCAAGGTGGGGGTGTGCGCACCGGCATTGGCGGCGGAGAGGATGCGCTCCTCGGCCTCCGGGCTGCCTTCCCTTGCCTGCCGCCCTCCCGCGCCGCCGTGGCGGCCGGCGGCCAGGATGCGCCGCAGCATGGCTTCGGGCACGCCTCCGTCCACGGGCTTGCGCAGGAGTAGGACCGTGTCGCTCGGCACGCGCCCATTGGGCAGGTCGGCGTAGCCGGTCGTGAAGAGGACGGCCACGCCGCGCTCCACGCGGTAAACGGCTCGGTACAGGTCCCCCTCGCGCTCGGCCCGCGCCCACTCGGTCTCCACGGTGGGGCGGTCGTCCGGATGGATCCGCGAGAGCCACACCTCTCTGGCGGCCGCGCCGGCGGGGGCGGGCTCGCAGCCGAGCAGCACGAAATGGTGGCGGGGCCACACGACGCGCCCGTCTCCAGTTCGTAGTCCCAGGGCGTGGCCGGTGCGGCTCACCCTTTGCCAGCGCGGAAGATCATGTCGAGGAAGCGTCCGAGGTCGCGGTTCGATCGCGCGCGGACCGCCTCGTCGGCGCCCATCATGTAGGGCCGGTCCTCGACGCAGGCGGCGAGGATGAGACGCCGCAGGAATGGGCCCGTCATCGGCAGTCCGGTCCGCAGGTCCCGCACCCGGCCGTCCGCGCCGACGCTCAGGCGGCAGGCGCCGAGCAGGCGGCCGATGGCCCGCGGCGGCGTCCCGCCATCCCACTGATGCAGGGCGCCGGGGTAGGCGATCACGGTGGTCGCGGACCCGCCGCGCCGCAGGTCCCCGGCGAACTCGGCGCAGCGGTCCGGGTCGATCAGCTCGTCTCCGGTGCCGTAGAGCATCAGCACCGGCGCGCCGGTCGTGCGCGCCTCCTCGAAGCGCGCGAGGCACGGACCATAGAAGGCGACGTGTCCGGCGAAGCGCTCGCCTCCCGGCGCCAGGCGTTCGGCGACCGTCGTCCAGACCCCGTACATCGCCGCCATCGCGCCGTAGGAGAAGCCGACGAGGACGATGCGGTCCGGGTCGATCTCGGGGTGCCGCCGGGGAAGGTGGCGCAGTGCCGCGTATGCATCGGCGAGCGCCATGGTCTCGGTGATCTCGATCAGACGCTCGGTGAACCCACGGGCCCGGTCGCGCCGGGCAGCGAAGACGTCGAGGACGACCGCCGCCGCGCCCATCGCGGCGAGCTGGCGCGCATAGGTGAGCTCGCGCGCGGGCAGGACGCCCCCGGCGCCGTGCAGCATGACGACCGCGGGGACCGAGCGTGGCGGTGCGGTGCGGGCGCCGTTGCGGCGGGGCAGGTAGAGGCGGCCGAGGGCGGTCGCCGGCTCCGCGCGTCCCGCGTCGGCGGGGACGAAGGGGTTGCTGCTCGGGAAGGTGACGTCCACGCCGCCGATGTCGGCGACCTCGGCCGACGTGGGCCAGGGATCGCGCAGATGCCAGCCCTCCTGCGCCCATGCCGGAGAGGCTGCCGCGAGGCCGGCGGCGAAGGCGATGGACAGCGCCATGCGGCGCGCCCGCCGGCGAAGAGCACCCGCCGTCACGGCGTGGGCGCGGATGGGTCGCGACGCACTCGATGGGCCGATGCCGGCGCCGGCGGCCACGCGCAGGTCCACGGCGACGCACGACTCATGCCGCATGCCGTGCCTGCGATGCCGGCGCTGCGACGGGCAAGCCGGTATCGTCTGCAGCGGACGCCATCGGCGCACGAGACGTGAAGCCATGACTCGCGTCGGGTGCCTTTGTGCAGCGGACATCGCATGTTGCACCGGCTGGCGGCAACCGCCGCCGGGAGCGGCCGGGGAAGGGATCGCGCAAATCGGCTTGATCCGCAGGCCGTCAGGTTGCGATGCCCGGCCGCACGCTCGGACACTTGCCGCTGCAATCATCGCTGAAGGCAGCGCCGGACGCGCGCACCGCGCCTCTGCGCGGTTGATCCGGCGTGTCCGCCGCGCGCATCCTGCTGCGCACGTCCAACGACAAATCTGCAACGAGGGAGGAAACGCATGAGAAGGTCCCTGGTGTTCGCGTCTGCCCTGGCGCTCGCCCTGGCGATCCCGCTCGGGCAAGCCGGAGCGCAGCAGCAGCGCCCGGCACAGCGCGAAGCGGTGCGGATTGGCATCCTGAGCGACATGTCGGGCAGCTTCGCCGACGTGGCCGGGCCGGGCTCGGTCGTCGCCGCGCCGCGGGCCGCGGGGGGCGGCGGGGGCCGCGCGGGGGGGCTGCCGGTGCAGATCGTCTCCGGCGACCACCAGAACCGTGCCGATGTCGGCTCCGCCCTCGCGCGCCGCTGGGTCGACGTGGAGGGCGTGGACGCCATCGTGGACCTGCCGAACTCCGCGGTCGCGCTTGCGGTCGGCGACGTCGTGCGCAACGCCAACCGGACCATGCTGGTGACCGCCGCGGTGACCACGCGGCTCACCGGCGATGCCTGCTCGCCCAATGCGATCCACTACTCGCTCGACAACTGGTCCATGGCGAACGTGCCGAGCCGCGCGCTGGTGCAGCAGGGCGGCTCGACCTGGTTCTACATCACCGCCGACTACGTCTTCGGCCACGACCTGGAGCAGCAATCGGCGAACGCGGTCCGGCGCGCCGGGGGCCAGGTCCTCGGCTCGGTGAGGCACCCGCTGGGGACGGCCGACTTCTCCTCCGTGCTGCTGCAGGCGCAGGCGTCGCGCGCGCAGGTGGCCGCGCTGGCCAACTCGCAGGCCGACTTCATCAACGCCATGAAGCAGGCGGGCGAGTTCGGCCTGACCCGGCGCGGCCAGCGCGTGCTCGGCCTCGCGGTCTACGTGTCGGACATCGTCTCCCTCGGGCTGGAGCCCACGCAGGGGGCGATCGTCACCGGCAACTGGTACTGGGACCTGAACGACGGCACGCGCGACTTCGCCCGGCGCTTCGCCGCCCGGCACAATGGCCGGATGCCGACCGCGCTGCAGGCGAACGTCTATGCCGCCGTGCTGCACTACCTGAAGGCCGTGGACGCGGTGGGTGGCTCGACCGACGGGCGGGCGGTGGTCGCGCGGATGAAGGCGATGCCCACCGACGACCGGATCTTCGGCCGCGGCTCGATCCGCGCCGACGGGCGGCGCATGAGTCCGGTCTACGTCTTCCAGGTGAAGGCGCCCGGCGAGTCGAGCGGCCCCTACGACGTCTACCGCCTGGTGCGCGAGGTGCCGGTCGAGGAGGCCTACCGCCCGATCGAGGAGGGCGGCTGTCCGCTGGTGGCGGGCGGCGGCAGGGGCCGTTAGCGCCCGCGGCCGCCCGGTCACCTTGCCGCCGGGCGGCTTCGCCGGTCTAGTGGGCCCGGACGAGGACGAAACTGAGGGAGGCCCGACCCATGGAGGACCGACGACGCAGCGCGACGATGGCCAGGATCGAGCGCCATCTGCCCGAACTGGTCGCGTTGCGGCGCGACATTCACGCCCATCCCGAACTGGGCATGGAGGAGACACGCACCGCCGCGCTGGTCGCCGACCGGCTGCGCCGCTGGGGCATCGAGACGACGGAGGGCGTCGGCCGGACCGGCGTCGTCGGCACGCTGCGGGGGCGGCGGCCGGGGCAGGGCGCGATCGCGCTGCGCGCCGACATGGACGCCCTCGCCCTGACCGAGCGGACCGGCCTGCCCTACGCCTCCGCCAATGCCGGCCGCATGCATGCCTGCGGCCATGACGGCCATACCGCCATGCTGCTCGGCGCCGCGCGGGTGCTGGCCGAGGACCCGGACTTTGCCGGCACCGTGCACTTCGTCTTCCAGCCCGCCGAGGAGGGCCGCGGCGGCGCGAAGGCCATGCTGGACGACGGCCTGTTCGAGCGCTTCCCTTGCGACGCGGTGTACGGCCTGCACAACATGCCGGGCCTCCCCGTCGGCCACTTCGCGATACGCAAGGGGCCGATGATGGCCGGATCGGGGCGGTGGACGGTGACCTTCCGCGGCACCGGCGGGCATGGGGGCAACTCGCCGCACAGCGCGACCGACCTTGCCGTGGCGCAGGCGTTCTTCGTGCAGGCGCTGCAGGGCATCGTCAGCCGCAACGTGCCGGCCCTCGAATCGGTGGTGATCAGCGTCGGCCATATCGCCGGCGGCTCGGCCGAGGCGCTCAACGTGATGCCTTCCGAGCTGGTGGTGGGCGGCACGATGCGGGCCTTCAACGCGCCGATGCAGGCGCTGGTGGAGCGGCGCATCCGTGAACTGGCCGACCTCTCGGCCGCGATGCAGGGGGCGAGCGCCGAGACGAAGCTCTGGTGGAACGCGGTGCCGCTGGTCAACCACAGCCCGCAGACCGAAGCCGCCCTTTCCGCGGCGCGACAGGTCGCCGGGGAGGAGGGCGTGGAGCCCGAGACGGCGCCGGTCACGGGCGGCGAGGACTTCGCCTACATGCTGCAGGCCAAGCCGGGCGCCTTCGTGTTCCTCGGCAACGGCACCGCCGCCGAGCGCGGCGGCGTCTGCCACGACCTGCATTCGCCGCTCTACGACTTCAACGACGCGGCGCTTCCGCACGGCGTCGCCTACTGGGTCACGCTGGTGCAGCAGGAGCTGGGCGGTACGTCCTCAGACGCCTGACGCAGCGAGCGGGCGACCCTCCGCCCCCGCCCCGGGGTCGCCCGCTCCGCGCCGTCGAGGG
>JADGHI010000154.1 GCA_019689515.1 Acetobacteraceae bacterium
CTTTAGGGAAAAGCTTAATTTGCAAACCAGTATTTGTTGAAAGCCTTAGCTCATCCTGCACTGTAAAGCCATTTGCCTCCAGCGCTTTTACGACAAGGTCCCGCATCCCCCCACCCCGATTCCTGCGCGATTAGGGTTTTCAATTATTACCATTCGACCATCGTTTTCCAGACCGGAGGCGCAACGCTGCCGGTCTGCTGCACGATGCGGCCATAGGCCTCCGGGCGCCGGTGGCGGGCGAAGTCGAAGATCGTGGTGCGGCCGAGGATGCACATGTCGAGGTCGCAATCGGCGGTGATCAGCTCGTCGTCCCAGCTCGTCGCCTGGGCCATGATCTCGCCCTGCGGGTTGACGATGATGGAGTGGCCGAAGAGCTCGTGCCCGTCCTCGGTGCCGGCCTTGGCGGTGGCGACGGCGAAGCAGGAATTCTGGTAGGCGCCGGCCTGGACGCTCAGATGCGAGTGGAAGACGCGCAGGTGGTGCGCCTCGAAGCCGCGGTTCTCCATGTTGAGCGAAGGCGTGTTGTAGCCGAGCATGACGATCTCGACCTGCTGCAGCCCCATCACGCGCCAGGCCTCCGGCCAGCGACGGTCGTTGCAGATCATCATGCCGATATTGGCCTCCTGCGTGCCCACGGGCGCGCGCACCACCGGGAAGCCGAGGTCGCCGACCTCGAAATAGCGCTTCTCCAGGTGCTGGACCTTGCGCCGCGGGTCGTACTCGGCATGGCCGGGCAGGTGAACCTTGCGGTACTTCAGCACGATCTCGCCGGAGGGATGGACGAAGATCGCGGTGTTGAAGCGGCGGCCCTCGGGCGTCTTCTCCGCGTAGCCGAGGTGGAAGGCGATTCCGTACTTGCGCGCGGCCTCGAAGAGCGGGGCGGTGGCGTTGGAGGGCATCGCCGTCTCGTACCAGTGGTCCGCCTCGGAGAGGTCCTCGTGGTACCAGCGCGGGAAGAAGGTGGTGAGGGCAAGCTCGGGGAAGACGACGACCTCAACGCCGCGCGCATGGGCGCGCTCCATGAGGCGGACCATGCGGCCGACCGCGACCTCGCGGCCCTCTGCCTTCTGGATCGGGCCGAGCTGCGCGGCGGCGAGTGTGACTATGCGGGGCATGGGTCGGCTGTCCTCCGAAGGGGTCAAGAATCCTGGCCTCGGCGGAGACGCGGGACCGAGGCGTGCGGACGGCGCGCGCGCTCCCGTCCCGGCGCTCCCGGGCGCATCACGTCACCAGGCCGAGCTCGCGCGCCTTGATCTGCATCGCGAGCGTCTTCGAGTAGATGCGGCATTGCGCGAGGCTGCCGGCGATGAACCAGAGTCCGGGCTGGGCGGTCGGGCGCCACATGTTGCGCAGCTCGCCCTCCGCGTCGAAGCCCCAGACCGGGCCGACGCGGTCGGCGATCGCGTCGCCGAGGGTGCGGCGCACCGTCTCCTGCTGGTTCTCGTAGCCGGTGGCAAGCACGATCAGGTCGGCCGGCTTCACCGTGCCGTCCTTCAGCAGCGCGCCCTGCGGCGCGAAGCGCTCGATCTCGTCGTACTGGAGCAGGCCGACGCGGCCCTCGACGATCATCTCGGAGCAGCCGGCGTTGAAGTAGTACCCGCCGCCGCGGCTCTGATACATGATCTGCCAGCCGGTGTCGTCGGGGCCGTAGGTGAGGCGGAAGCCGCGCCGCTCCAGACCCTCCAGCAGCTCGCGATCGGCCTCGCGCCCCTTGGCGGTCAGGAGCTGGTGCGCGCGGCGGAACACCGGATAGGGGAAGGAGGTGGCGAGGAGGTCGCAATCCTCGAAGGGAATGCCCTCGTCGTAGAGGGCGTAGGCGGACTGCGCCTCCTTCAGGCTCACCACCATGGTCGGGCTGCGCTGGATGAGGGTGACCTCCGCGCCCGCAGTGCAGAGGTCCTGCGCCACGTCGTGCCCGCTGGTGCCGGTGCCGAGGACGAGCGCCCGCTTGCCGCGCCATTCCGTGCCGCTGCCGTAGTCGCCGGAGTGCAGCACCGTGCCTCGGAACTCCTGAAGCCCCGGCAGATCGGGGTTGATCGGGATGCTGCTGACGCCGACCGCGAAGACCACATGGCGCGGACGCATCATGCGCTCCGTGCCGTCGGCGCGCCTCAGGCGGACCTCCCAGCACTTCGCTGCCTCGTCCCAGGTGCCGCCGGCGAGCTCGGTGCCGGTCCAGACGTTGAGCTCCATCGCCTCGGCGTAGATCTCGAACCAGTTGGCCAGCATGTCCTTCGGGATGAAGACCGGCCAGGTCGGTGGGAAGGGCATGTAGGGGAGGTGGTTGACGCGCGTCTCGTTGTGCAGCGTCAGCGCGTGGTAGCGCCGGCGCCAGTTGTCGCCGAGCCGCGCCTCGCGGTCCACGACCAGCGTGTCCACGCCGAGCTGCCCGAGCCGCGCGGCGATGGACAGCCCCGCCTGGCCGGCGCCGACGACCAGCACGGCCGGGTCGCGGTCGGCATAGGCGCGGGCGCGGGTGCGCCGGTCGAGCCAGTTCTCGCCGCCGAAATTGCGCGTCCAGTCCACCTGCTTCCAGCGCCGGCCGCCCGCGGCGGGGTCCTCGTGGCCGCGGATCTCGTCGAGGGTGGTCATCAGCGTCCAGGCGCGCGGCCCGCCCGCGGCCTCCACCAGGCGCACCACACCGTTGCAGGGGCCGGTGGCGGTCTCGAAGGTGAAGAGGACCTCGATGGCCTCGGTCCCCGCGCGCCGCACCCGGCGGGGCGGCGTGCGGCCGGCGGCGAGGGCGAAGCCGCGCGGCTGCGTCGCGCCGAGCGCCGCGCCGAGCCGCTCCGCGATGGCGCCGGGGCCGGAGGTGGTGCGGAGGTCCCAGGTGAAGGCGAGGACGTCGCGCCAGTGGCTGTCCTCCGTGTGGAACAGGCCCCCGATCCGTGCGACGTCGCCGCTGGCAAGCGCATCCTCGAAGGCGTCGAGCCAAACGGCGGCGAGGGTATCGGTGCAGGACATAGGGCGACGCTCCTCCTCAGAACAGGTTGTCCAGTGCGCGCTTGGGCGAAACCGGCGCATGCGCCGTAGCGGCTGGGATCCGGGCCGGGTCGTAGGGCAGGGAGACGGCGCGGCGGCGTTCCCAATTCGCGGCATAGGCCTCGGCGAGCCGCGCGTCGCGCAGCACCAGCAGGTTCTCGGCGTTCCGCTCCTGCGCGGAGCGGGTGAAGTTGAAGCTGCCGGTGATCACCTCGTCGTCGTCGATCACCATGACCTTGTTGTGCGCGATGCCCGGCGGGTCGTCCACCAGCACCGGGATGCCGGCGCGGCTGAGAAAGGTGCCGGAATTGTATCGCTCGCCGAGCTGCGAGCGGTCTAGGATCACGCGCACCTCCACGCCGCGGCGGTGCGCCTGCACCAACGCCTGGGCGATCGGGGCGGAGGTGAAGGAGTAGGCCTGCACCAGCACGCGGTGCCGGGCCCGGCCGAGTTCGGCAAGGATCAGGTCGGTGCAGGCGCCGCCTGGGGTGAAGCAGACCTCCCAGCCATGCTCGGGCAGGGTGCCCCGCGCGGACATGGGCCGGCCCTCGGGGGCGAGGGCCTGCCACAATGCGAAGCCGCCCGCGGCGAGCAGCGCGAGCACCGCGATCGCCACGGCGGGGCCCGGAATGGTGGCGCGGCGGCGACCGCCCGGGCCGGGGAGGCCGCCGCCGCCAGCGCCGCCCGGCGGCACGGAGCCGAGCGGAGCGGGCACTGCCTCAGCCTTCGGCCGGGACGGGCGGCGGCGTGGCGCCGACCTGATCGACGATGCGGCGGTAGTGCTGCGGGCGGCGGTGGGCGGCGAAGTTGAACATCTTCTCCTTGCCCTGGCGGCAGGCGTCGAAGTCCATATCGGCCACGATCACCTCGTCCTCCAGCGTCTTCGCCTGGGCGACGACGATGCCGTTGGGATCCACGATGACGCTGCCGCCGATCAGGCCCGCACCGTCCTCGATGCCAGCCTTGGCGACGGAGACCGCCCAGGTGGCGTTCATGTAGGCGTTGGCCTGCACGGCGAGGGTGGAGTGGAAGGTGCGGAGCTCGGCGCTCTCGCTCTCGCCGCCGTTGGGGTCGTAGGCGGCGGAGTTATAGCCCATCAGCATCAGCTCGACGCCCTGCAGGCCGTAGCAGCGCCAGCCCTCCGGCCAGCGGCGATCGTTGCAGATCAGCATGCCGAGGACGGGGGAGCCCCATTCGCGCGGGCCGCGGAAGGCGGGGAAGCCGAGGTCGCCATACTCGAAGTACCGCTTCTCGAGCTGCTGGTAGCGCTGGCCCGGGCGGATCTCCTGGCTGCCGGGGAGATGGATCTTGCGGTACTTGCAGAGGATCGCGCCATCGGGGCCGACGGTGATTGCGCTGTTGAAGCGGTGGCCGTCCTCAGTGAGCTCGGCGTAGCCGAGGTAGAAGCCGACGCCGAGCGCGCGGGCGCGGTCGAAGAGCGGCTGGACCTGCGGGTTGGGCATGGCGCGCTCGAAGTAGGTGAGGAGCTCGGGCTCCTCCATCGGCCAGCGCGGGAAGAAGGTGGTAAGGGCGAGCTCGGGGAAGACGACGAGCTTCGCACCCTGGGCGGCGGCCTTCTCGAGCAGCGCGATCAGGCGGTCGAGGGTCTGGGCACGCGTGTCGGCGCGCTGGATGGGGCCGGTCTGCGCGCCGGCGACGCGCAGGATACGCTTATTCAAGGCGGTTTCTCCTCGCTACGATGCGCAGACCGATATACATGCCGAGCCCAATGGCAATCCCCACCACGACGGGGCCGACCAACTCGCCGGCATCCGTGATCGGCCAGGAACGGTAAAGCAGCAGGTTCAGCACGCAGCCGATCACGCCCGTGCCCGCAGCCAGCATGGCTTCCCGCGGCAACGCCATGGCATAGCTCCTTTTGCTTCGCCGCGGGATGGGCCGCCGAACGTCGCACGCCCGCAACCGAGTGCCGCCGCCGCGACCCGGGGGCTCGGACCGTCAACTGTGCCCCGGAAACCCGGAGGACCGTCGCGCAGCAGGGCCTCCGCGAGCGGCAGCGCCGGCAAGCCCTTGCGCGGATCGGCGCCTACGGCGGGGGTGGCACCGGACGCACCGAGCACCAAGCCTGCGCTCGGCACCAGCGCCACCCGCGCGAAGCCCGGCCTCCGGTCTAACGGCGGCCCCTGCGGACGGGAGGGCTGCGGCGGGTGTGAACGCCGCTCACCCTTCCCCGAGATAGGTCCCGTTGTGCTGGCGCGGCACGAAGCGGCCGGTTCCGGGCTTCGCCAGCACGTCCTTGCCATCCCACACGCAGCGGCCGCGCAGGTAGGTGGCGGCTACCCGCGCCGCCATCCGGCGGCCGTGGTACGGGGACCACTTCGCGTCCTCGCGGTCGCGGATGTCGCGCTCATCGAAGACGAAATCGCCGGTCTCGAGCACGCAGAGATCGGCGTCACTCCCCACCCGGATCGCGCCCTTCTTCGGGAAGAGGCCGTGGAAGCGCGCCGGGCGCTCGGCGCAGTAGCGCGCCATCCAGGTGGCCGGGAGCGAGCGCTCGGTCAGCAGGGTGTACATCAGCGGCGCGAAGCTCTGCATGCCGGTCAGGCCGGCGCCGAGGGCGAAGATGTCGCCCTGGTACACCTTGCGCTCGCGCGGCCAGGGGGCGTGGTCGGTGGAGACATAGGCGATCTGGCCGGCGGCGAGGGCGTGCCACATCCGCTCCACCTCCTCGCGGGTGCGGAAGGGCGGGTTGCACTTGCCGAAGCCCTCGAGGCGGATGATGTCCTCCTCGGTCATGCAGAGGTACTGGATGCAGGCCTCGCCGGTGGCCTTGCCGCCCATGCGGCGGAACACCTCGGCGATCTCGAAGCCGCGGGCGAGGGAGGAATGGGCGATGTGGACGTGGGCGCCCGTCTCCAGCCCGATCTCGAAAATCTCGAGGTCGGCCATGGTCTCGCAGAGCGGCGGGCGGGTGCGGCAGTGCCAGATGGGGGAGGTGTCGCCGCGCGCCTTGGCCTCCTCGGTCAGGCGCACGACGATCTCCTGGTCCTCGTTGTGGACCGCGACCATCAGGCCGGTCTTGGCGATCTCGCGGAAGGCCTCGACCATGGTGGGGTGGTCGATGCGCGGGAAGCGGACCGGGTCGTATTCGTAGGTCGAGAGCTTGAAGGAGCAGGCGCCGGCCTCGGCGAGGGCCGGGATGGCGTCCACGCCGCCCGTTTTCCGGATT
The DNA here is from genome assembly GCA_019689515.1 of Acetobacteraceae bacterium. Taxonomy (GTDB): domain Bacteria; phylum Pseudomonadota; class Alphaproteobacteria; order Acetobacterales; family Acetobacteraceae; genus Caldovatus. The sequence continues at coordinate 6,173 of JADGHI010000154.1, forward strand.
GTGGCGTAGAGCGCCACGTCCACATGGGCGAGGCGGCTCACCCACTCGACCTTCTCGCGGAAGATGCTGGCATCGGTGACGGGGCGCGGCACGTCGTAGGGCATGTCCACGCAGGTGGTCACGCCGCCGGCGGCGGCGGACATGGTGGCGCCCTCGATGCCGGGCCAGCCGGTGGCGGACGAGGTGTGCATGTGCCCGTCCACCAGGCCAGGGAGGATCAGGCGGCCGGTATGGTCGCTGACCTCGGCGGCGGGCGGGGGCGTGCCCTCGCCGATCGCGGCGATGGTCTCGCCGCGGATGGCGACGTAGCCGTTCCGGATGATTTCGTCCGGCAGCACCAGATCGCCCAGGATGATGCGGTCATAGGGAGTCTGCATGGCGTTCGCCATCCATCCGGCAATGGTTGTGAGGAGCGGCAGCCTAGGCCGGTGCGGAGGCGACGCCAACCGCCGCGGGTTTCGAGAGAGGGGCAGGCGAAGGCGAGAAGGCGGACAGCGCCGGGGTGATCGGGCAGACTGCCGCTGCAAGTGTCGGAGTGGCGGTCGTCTCAGCCGGGCCGGGGTGGAGGACGTGATTGCGCTCAGCCGGCTGCGAATCCTGGGGCCGAGCAGCGTTTCCGGTAATGGCCAGCCCGGCCGCGCTGCGCCGGGCCGTACGCCACCCGCGACCGCGCGGTCGCCAGCCGGACGCGGCCAGGACGGCCAGCGACGCGCAGCCCGACCAATCAGCGGAAAGCAGGGGCGAGGGCCGGCCGGCATGGACGCTGCGGGCGTGAGAGGGCAAAACCCTGCCAGCCGAAAGTCATGCGGAGGACGCCCGCCGATGCAGCTCCATCCCGTCAAGGTCTATCCGTCCAAGGCGCTGCTGCCGCGCGAGCAGCAACTCGCCTGGAAGATCGCCGGCGTCGCCGTGGACCCCGTCCCGGTAGAGGACGCGGTCGCCGAAATGATCATCAACCGGGTGATCGACAACGCCGCCGTGGCGATCGCGGCGATCAACCGCCGCCCGGTGGTCTCGGCGCGGCAGATGGCGCTCGGGCATCCCCGCAACGGGGGCGCGACGATCTTCGGGGTGGAGGCCAGCCGACGATTCTCCCCGGAATGGGCCGCCTGGGCGAACGGGACGGCGGTGCGCGAGCTCGACATGCACGACACCTTCCTCGCCGCCGACTACTCGCACCCCGGGGACAACATCCCGCCCGTGCTCGCGGTGGCGCAGAGCATGGAGAAGTCGGGGGAGGAGCTGATCCGCGGCCTCGCCACGGCCTACGAAATCCACATCGATCTCGTGCGCGCGATCTGCCTGCACGAGCACAAGGTGGACCACATCGCGCATCTCTGCCCGGCAGCGGCGGCCGGCATCGGCACCCTGCTCGGCCTCGACCAGGCGACGATCTACCAGGCCGTGCAGCAGGCGCTGCATGTGAGCATCACCACCCGCCAGAGCCGGAAGGGCGAGATCTCCTCCTGGAAGGCCTACGCCCCGGCCCATGCGGGCAAGCTCGCCGTCGAGGCAGTGGACCGGGCGATGCGCGGGGAAGGGGCGCCGAGCCCGATCTACGAAGGTGAGGACTCGGTGATCGCCTGGATCCTCTCCGGCCGGACCAAGGCCGACCGGGACGGGCGCGACAGCGTCTATGAGCCGGTCTACTACCAGGTGCCGCTGCCGGAGGCGGGCGAGCCGAAGCGGGCGATCCTGGCGAGCTACACCAAGGAGCACTCGGCCGAGTACCAGAGCCAGGCCCTGATCGACCTCGCCTTCCGGATGCGGGAGAAGATCAAGGACTTCGAGGCGATCGACCGGATCGTCATCCACACCTCCCACCACACCCACTACGTGATCGGGACCGGGGCGAACGACCCGCAGAAGATGGACCCGAAGGCGAGCCGGGAGACGCTC
>JADGHI010000155.1 GCA_019689515.1 Acetobacteraceae bacterium
GATGCCCGGCGAGCAGGCCGCAGAGGAGCCGCGCGGCGGTGCCGGAATTGCCCATGTCGAGCACGGCCCCGGGCTCGACCAGGCCGCCCACGCCGCGGCCGGAGACGCGCCAGGCGCCCTCGCCGAGCCGTTCCACCTCCGCCCCAAGGGCGCGCATGGCGGCGGCGGTGCGCAGCACGTCCTCGCCCTCGAGCAGCCCCTCGATCTCCGTCGTGCCGACGGCGAGCGCGCCGAACATCAGCGCGCGGTGGCTAATGGACTTGTCGCCGGGGACGCGCAGCCGCCCGGCCAGCGGCCCGGCGGGCGCACGGGCGCGCAACGGCCGCGGTCCGGCGGCGTGGGAAGAGGCGGTGGCATCGCGAGACATCGCGAGGGCGTTTGACATGGGCGGGGCAGCGTGGCAATCGCGGGCGCTCCCGTATTTCCCGCGCGCGGCGGCCGGCCGCCCTTCCGCCGACCGGCGTCGGCCCCGGCGCGTCCTGCGAGGCACCTCATGGCCAAGCCCGAACTGGGTCTCAAGCGTGTCTGCGTCGCCTGCGGCACGAAGTTCTACGACCTGACCCGCAGCCCCGCGATCTGCCCGAAATGCGGCACCGAGCAGCCGGCCGAGCAGCCGCGGCTGCGTCGCGGCGCGCCGGGCGTCGAGGACAAGCTCAAGAAGCGCATCGGCGTCGGCCCGCTGCCCGAGGGCGAGATCGAGGAGGTCGGCCTCGAGGACGTCGAGGCCGAGGACGCGGCGCTCGAGGACGCCGAGGAGCTCGAGGACGACACCGAGAGCCTCGCCGAGGACATCGAAGTCGAGCCCGATCGCGACGAGGAGACCTGAGGGGGGCGACGCATCGTCGGCGCGATCGGCACCCGGCGGCGAGGGAGCCGGCGGGGCCGCAGCCTTCGTTGCGGCGATGGCCAGACCATGGGACCGGCAAAGGGAGAGGGCCGCAGAACCTGGTGGCGCGGAGGCGGCGGGCCACCGCACGACGCGCCGCCGCAGGGCACGTCAGGGCGCTCCGTGCCCGTGCGCGTCCACATCCTCCTGGTCGTCCTCGTCGCCGTCCTGCCGGTCGTCCTCCTCGCCGCCTTCCTCGCCAACGGCTATGTCAGGGCAGAGACCGAGCGCCTCGAGCGCCGGGTGCGCGACGCCGTCCTCGACGCCACCCTGCTGATCGAGCGCGACCTTGCCGGCGTCACCGCCACCCTCCAGGCCGTCGCCACCTCGCGCGCCCTCAGGGAGGGGGACCTCCGGACCTTCCGCGACCAGGTGATGGAAGTGAAGGCGCTGACCGGCCTGGACCTGTTCCTGCGCGACAGCGAGAGCCGGCCGGTGCTGAACACCCAGGTGCCCCCCGGCGCGCCGCTCCCCGCGGGCCCGGCCCTCGCCGAGTGGGACGCGGAGGTGCGCGCGACCGGGCGCCCCGTCATCTCCGGCCACTTCCTCAGGCCCTCTTCGGGCGAGCACCGCTTCGCCGTCATCGTCCCGGTCTTCCGCGATCGCGCGATCGCCTATTTCCTCCACACCAGCCTGCCCGCGAGCCGGCTGCGCGACGACCTCCTTGCCCAGACGGGGCTGCCGAAGGGGTGGGCCATTGACGTCGTGGACCGCGGCGGGACGGTCCTCGCGCGCATCCCCGGCGATGACGCGGCGGTGGGGACGCCGGTCCCGAACCGGGAGCTGCTGCAGACCGCGGCCGAGGGCGACGGCGCCGCGCATTACGCGACGGATCGGGACGGGCATGAGGTCCTCGTGGCGGTCCACCGCTCCCCCGTCAGTGGCTGGTTCCTGGTCGGCACCGCATCGGTCGAGCAGCTCCTCGCGCCGCTGCACCGCACGCTCCGGCTGGTGGGTGCGGCCGGCGCGGTGCTGATCGCCCTCGCCCTCGCCGGCGCCTGGCTGCTCGGCGACCGGCTCGCCCGGGCGATCCGGGGCCTCGCCGCGCTCGGCGCCACGGTCGAGGCCGGCGCGTCCGTGCAGGCCCTGCGCACCGGCATCCGCGAGGTCAACGAGGTCAGCGAGACCCTCGCCAATGCCTCCGCCGCGCTCGCCGCACGCGAGGCGGAGCGCAGGCAGGCCGCCGAGCGCCAGCAGCTGATCCTGCGGGAGCTGAACCACCGCGTGCGCAACACCCTGGCCACCGTGGACTCCATCGTGCGGCTGACGGCGCGGTACGTCTCCGACGTGGCCGAGTACGAGACGCGGCTGACGGACCGCATCCGCAGCCTCGCCAAGACGCACGAGCTGCTGACGGGCGCCGACTGGACCCAGGCCGCGCTAACCCAGCTCCTGCGCAACGAGCTCGCGGCCTATGCACAGGATGACGGCGCCGCGGATGGCGCGGCGGGCGCGGGCCAGTGCCGCTTCGACGGGCCGCCGGTGACCCTCTCCGCGCGCCAGGCGGTCGCCTTCGGCATGCTGGTGCACGAGCTGGCGACCAACGCCGCGAAATACGGCGCGCTCTCGGTGCCGGAGGGCCGGGTGGAGGTGCGCTGGACGGTGCGCGAGGAAGGCGGCGAAGCCAACGGTGGCGCCCGGCAGCGGCTCGACTTCTTCTGGCACGAATCGGGCGGCCCGCCGGTCCGGCCCCCGACCCGCCGCGGCTTCGGCACGCAGATGATCCAGCGCGCCATCGCCCGCGACCTCGCCGCCGAGCTGGAAACCGACTACGCCCCAGCCGGGCTGCGCTTCCGCCTCTCCATGCCGCTCTCCGAACCACATGGATCGAACGGGCCGCCGCCCGGGCAGGCCGTGAAGGAGCCCCCTGCGTTCCTCGACGCGCGACGATAGCCGCAGGCGGGCGAGCAGGCAGGCGGATCAGCCGGCCCTATCCGTTGCTTACCCCCTTCGTCGCCATCGGGCGAGGACCATCAGCGCCGCATCCCAGGGGATCGCCGGCACCTCGCGCAGCCGCCAGTACCAGCGCCGGTGCCAGGCGCCGGCGGCCGGCACCGGCGGCGGTGGCACGGCACGGGCGGGCAGGCCCGCGAGGCGCAGCAGCAGCACGCAGCGCGGCAGGTGGTAGGCGCTGGTCGCGGCGAAGACCGGCCCGGCATGGCCGCGCGCGCGCAACAGTCGCTCACAGGCGAGGACGGAGGAGAGCGTGTCGGTGCCGGTCGGCTCCTCGGCGATGCGCGCGGGCGGCACGCCGTGGGCGCGCAGGAGGTCGGCCATGACCCTCGCCTCCGGCGGGCCGTACCGGCCCTGCCCGCCGGTCGGGACGTAGAGCGGCGGCGGGTGCAGCGTCTCGCCGAACGCCGCGGCGGCCTCCACGCGGCGGCGCAGCGCGCCGCTCGGGCGGCCATCCGGACGGACCGCGGCCCCGAAGATCAGGATGGCCGCGGCCTCCGCAGCGGGAGGCTGCGGCACCGGTGGGATCACCCCGCTGCGGGTGCGGCGAGCAGCATCCGGTTCATCCGCTCCATCTGCCGCGCCAGCGCCGCGAAATCCCGCGTGAAGGCCTCGCGCGCGATGCCGTTCGCGGCCAGCGCGTCGCCGATCGCGCCGATGCTCCGCTGCCCGTCCACCCGTGCGAGGATCGCGGGCGCGAGGCGCGGCAGCGGCACCATCACCCGCAGCCCGTCCCACGCGACCGGCAGGGCACCGTCCGCCGGCAGCGCACGCGCCAGCGCCGCACCGTCCAGCTCGCGCAGCACCGGCACCGCCTCCGGATCGGTCCAGTCCGGCGCGAGCGGCGGATCCTCGGCGCGGGCGCAATAGACGATGTGGATGCCCATGTTGCCGGTGATCGCCTCGGCCAGCGCCGCGCGCTCCACCGGCGAGAGGGAGGCGATGCGCGCCCGCAGCCGTGGATCGGGCAGATAGGCCTCGGGGTCGTAGCGCAGCGGCTCGACGAAGGTGACGAGGCGGAGCCCCGCCTGCTCGATCAGCGCGTGCAGCGCCGGCACGGTGAAGGCGCGGTCGCGCGGGTTGAGCAGCAGGTCGTAGAGGCCCGCATCGCCGCCGGTGAGGTGGTCGGTCAGCCAGGGATTCTTCCGCAGCCAGGCCGTCTCCGGCAGGTGGCGCCAGAGCCGCCGCGCGATCTCGACCCGCTGCGCCGGCGGCTCCTCCGGCGGGGCGAGCAGGCGCAGCGCATCCTGCAGCATGTACACGCCGGTGCGGCCATGGGGCGCATAGACCATCAGCCCGATCCCGCCGCCCGGCGCCAGCGCCGCGGCAAGGGTGGCGAGGCCGGCCTGCGGATCGGGCAGGTGGTGCAGCACGCCGCAACAGTCGATGTAGTCGAATTCGCCGAGCCCGAGCGTGGGCAGGTCGAGCAGCGAGCCCTCGACGAAGCGGAGATTGGAGAGGCCGCGCACCTGCGCCCGCGCTTCCGCGATCCGCCGCGCCGCCGCCGAGCGGTCGAGCCAGACCACCTCGCCCGGCCGTCCGGCCCAGGCCATCTGCTGGGCCAGCATGATCGCGCCGTCGCCCGTGCCGCCGCCGGCGATCAGCGCGCGCAGCGGGCGATCGGCGGAGCGGCGCGCGGCGAAGATCCAGTGGTCGATCTCGCGGAGATGGCTCGGGCTGCCGATGATCAGCCGCTTCGCCTCCTCGCGCGGGTCACGGGCGGGGTAGGGGAAGGCCTCGTACTGGGCGGCGAGCAGGGCGTCGGTCGAATCGGTCGGCATATGGCGGCTGCATAGGACGGGAGCGGCGCACGCGCCACCATGCCTGCCGGCGAGTCGGCGGCCCGAGCGGGCCTGGGTGGCGGCTGGCGCGGCCGATGCGCGGTTGATGCCGCCCCTGGCGCTGCGTATCTACCCGCCATGCTCCACCCCGCCATCCGTCGCGCGGTCTTGCTGCCGCTGCTCGTACTCGTCGGGTTCGCGCTGGCCGGCGGTGGCGGCGCGGCACTGGCGCAACAGGCGTCGGGGGCGGCGACGCGGCAGGCCACGTCCGGGACAGCAGCGGCGCCGCGCCGGCTCGGCACCTTCGGCGCCTGGACCGCCGCCGCCTATACGGCGGGCGGGCAGAAGGTCTGCTATGCCTTCGCGCCCGCCACGCGCAGCCAGCCGCCGCGCCAGGGCGTGATGCTGATGGTGACCCATCGCGGCACGCAGAGCCGCGACGAGGTCGCGATCCGCGCCGGCCACACCTATCCGCGCAACGCGCCGGAGGTGACGCTGAGCATCGGCGAGACCGAGGCGAAGCTCTACACCAGCGGCGAGGGCGCCTATGTCCGCGCCGAGGACCGGCACACCGTGGTCACCGCGCTGCGCCGCGCCCGGGGCGAGGCGGTGGCACGCGGCCCGGCGCCGGGCGGGCGCGGCAACGCGACGGATCAGTTCCCGCTCTCCGGCTTCTCCGCGGCGCATGACGCGATCTCGCGCGAATGCTCCGCCACCTCCGCCGCCCCCGCTTCGGGGAGAGGCCGCCGATGAGCGCAACAGCCGCAGCGCCGGGCGGCGCCGATCTGAACGAGGCGGAGCGCGCGCGCATCCTCGCCAAGGCGGCGCTCTTCGCCCCGCCGGACGCGACGCTGCCGGACGGGCGCCGCGACCTGGTCGGCCTGTCGCGCGAGGAGCTCGAGGCGGAGATGGTCGCGATCGGCGAGAAGCCGTTCCGCGCCCGCCAGCTCTGGCACTGGATCTACCACCAGGGCGAAACCGACTTCGCGAAGATGACGACCATCGCGAAGCCGCTGCAGGCGAGGCTCGCCGAGCGCTTCGTGGTCGGGCGGCCGGAGGTCGCCGCGGAGCAGACCAGCACGGACGCGACGCGCAAGTGGCTGTTCCGCTTCCGCGACGGCCAGCAGGTGGAGACGGTCTACATCCCCGACCCCGAGGAGGAGCGCGGCGCGGTCTGCATCTCCACCCAGGTCGGCTGCACCCTCTCCTGCCGCTTCTGCCACACCGGCACGCAGAAGCTGGTGCGCAACCTCGGCGCCGCCGAGATCGTCGGCCAGTTCATGGCCGCGCGCGATTCCTATGGCGAGTGGCCAAGCCCGAAGGACGGCACGCCGCGTCTGCTCTCGAACATCGTCGTCATGGGCATGGGCGAGCCGCTCTACAACTACGAGAACGTCGCCAAGGCGCTGCGCATCGTCATGGACAACGAGGGCATCGGCCTGTCACGCCGGCGGATCACGCTCTCGACGAGCGGCATGGTGCCGATGATGGACCGCTGCGGAGCAGAGCTCGGCGTGAATCTCGCCGTGTCGCTGCACGCCGTCACCGATGACCTGCGCGACGAGATCGTGCCGCTGAACCGCAAATACCCGATCGCCGAGCTGATCGCGGCCTGCCGGCGCTATCCGGGCGCCTCCAACGCGCGGCGCATCACCTTCGAGTACGTGATGCTGCGCGGCGTGAACGACTCGGAGGCCGAGGCGCGCGAGCTGGTGCGGCTGATCAAGGGCATCCCGGCCAAGGTGAACCTCATCCCGTTCAACCCCTGGCCCGGCAGCCCCTACAGGACGAGCACGCCGGAAGCGATCCGTCGCTTCGCCGAGATCGTCAGTGCCGCGGGCTATGCGAGCCCGGTCCGCCGCCCGCGCGGTCGCGACATCCTTGCCGCCTGCGGGCAGTTGAAGACGGAGAGCGAGCGGGTGGCCGCAGCCGCGCGGCGGAAGCTCGGCGCCGCGGCCTGAACGGCGCGGCCGCATCGTTGCGCCGACTTGGCCTGACGATCGCCGCCTGGGCCGAGCGCCGGCGCCATCTAGTCGTATCGCGACGACACCTCGCGCCGAAACGCACCGAGCCCCGTCGGCCTGCGCCGACGGGGCCCGTTTTCACGTTGCAGGCTTACGCTCCGCGCACGCGGAGGACGGGCGCGCTGCGGCGCTTCAGCCGCCGTTCGGCCGCTCCACGCACATCGCGACGCCCATGCCGCCGCCGATGCAGAGCGTCGCCAGGCCGCGCTTCGCCTCGCGCCGCTGCATCTCGTAGAGCAGCGTCGTCAGCACCCGCGCGCCGCTCGCGCCGATCGGGTGCCCGAGCGCGATCGCGCCGCCGTTCACGTTCACCTTCGCGGGATCCCAGCCGAGATCCTTGTTCACCGCGCAGGCCTGCGCCGCGAAGGCCTCGTTCGCCTCGATCAGGTCGAGGCTGCTGATGTCCCACCCCGCCTTCTGCAGCGCCTTGCGGCTCGCCGGGATCGGCCCCGTGCCCATGATCGCGGGATCCACGCCCGCCGTCGCCCAGCTCACGATCCGCGCCAGCGGCTTGATGCCGCGCTTGCGCGCCTCCTCGGCGGACATCACCACCACCGCCGCGGCGCCATCGTTGATGCCGCTCGCATTGCCCGCCGTCACGGTGCCGTCCTTCTGGAAGGCCGGGCGCAGCTTGGCGAGGACCTCGAGCGTCGTGTCCGGCTTCGGGTACTCGTCGCTGTCCACCACGATGTCGCCCTTGCGGGTCTTCACCGTCACCGGCGCGATCTCGTCCTTGAAGCGGCCGGACTTCATCGCCTCGCCGGCGCGGCGCTGGCTCTCGACGGCGAAGCGGTCCTGCTGCTCGCGCGTGATCTGGAACTTCTCGGCGACGTTCTCCGCCGTGTTGCCCATGTGGTAGCCGTGGAAGGCGTCCCACAGCCCGTCCTTGATCATGGTGTCCACGAGGGCGAGGTCGCCCATCTTCTGACCGGCGCGCAGATGCGCCGCGTGCGGCGCCTGGGTCATGCTCTCCTGCCCGCCGGCGACCAGGATCGCGGCGTCGCCGGCCGCGATCTGCTGCGCCGCGAGCGCGACGGCGCGCAGGCCCGAGCCGCAGAGCTGGTTGATGCCGAAGGCGGTGCGCTCGACCGGGATGCCGGCGGCGACCGAGGCCTGCCGCGCCGGGTTCTGGCCCGCGCCGGCGGTCAGGATCTGGCCCATGATGACCTCGTCCACCTCCTCGGGCTTCACCCGGGCGCGCTCGATCGCCGCCTTGATCGCGACGGCGCCGAGCGTGTGCGCGGGGAGGGAGGCGAAGGCCCCGTTGAAGCTGCCGACCGGCGTGCGGGCCGCGGAGGCGATGACGATCTCGGTCATGACGGGCTGTCTCCCCAGGGAGTATTGCGCCGCAATATGGCGGTTTCCCCCGCCACCTTACAACCCGCGCATCCAGCGGAGCAGGGGTTTCCACAGCGCCTCCTC
>JADGHI010000156.1 GCA_019689515.1 Acetobacteraceae bacterium
CGGCATCGCGCCCGACATCGCCGACGCATTGCGCGCAGCGCGTCGCGAGGTGCTGCTGATCTCGCCCTATTTCGTTCCCGGCGAGGCGGGCCTCGCGCTGCTCCGCGACCTAGCCGGGCGCGGCGTGCGCGTCTCGGTGGTGACGAACTCGCTCGCTGCGACCGACGTCGTGGCGGTGCACGGCGGCTATGCGCGCTACCGCTGCCGGCTGCTGCGCGCCGGTATCGCCCTGTTCGAGCTGAAGCCGAGCGGCGAGGCGGACGATATCAGCGTCTTCGGCTCCCGCGGGGCCAGCCTGCACACCAAGGCCTTCGTCGTGGACGATGGGCCGATCTTCGTCGGCTCCTTCAACCTCGACCCGCGCTCGGCCGCGCTGAACACGGAGATGGGCGCGTTCGTCAGCCACCCTACCCTGGCGAGCGAGCTGCGCGCGGAGCATGACCGCCTCGCCGATCCCGTGCGGAGTTGGCGCGTCGGTCTCGAAGGCGGGCGGCTCACCTGGACCGGGATGGGCGCCGACGGGCGCCTCCGGACGCTGCGCCACGAGCCCGGCGCCTCTCTGCGGCGGCGCCTGGTGGCGGGGCTGGTGCGCTGGCTGCCGATCGAATCGCAGCTCTGAGCGGGGTGTTACAAGGATGCCGCCGCCGCGATCAGGCGGGACGGGCGCCGACCTCCCGCACCGCCTCGCGCGGGAGAGCCTGGCCGCTCGCCGGATCGAACAGATGGATCTGGGCCGGGTCCAGCCGCACCGCCACCGCATCGTCGAGCGCGGCGCGATGCGAGGCACGGACCTCCGCGGTGACGCGGACCTTCGGCGCGATCTCGACCTCGATCAGCCGCTCGCTGCCGATCAGCTCGACCATCCAGACCTTGCCGGGAATGGTGCCGGGCTCGCCCGGCGTGGCCATGGACACGTCCTGCGGGCGGATGCCGAGAATCAACTCGGCCGGCGCGCCCGCGGGGGCGGCGACGGGAAGCGGATGGCCCTCCACCGTCACCCGCCCGCCCTCGTTGCGCGCCGGGATGAGGTTCATCGGCGGCGTGCCGATGAAGCCGGCGACGAAGAGGTTGGCCGGGCGCGCATAGACCTCCTCCGGCGTGCCGATCTGCTGCACCACGCCCTCGTTCATCACGACGACGAGGTCGGACATCGTCATCGCCTCGAGCTGGTCGTGGGTGACGTAGATCGTAGTGGTGCCGAGGTCGAGGTGGAAGCGCCGCAGCTCCCCCCGCATCGCCGCGCGCAGCTTGGCGTCGAGGTTGGAGAGCGGCTCGTCCATCAGGAAGATGTCGGGCTTGCGCACCATCGCGCGCCCGAGCGCGACGCGCTGGCGCTGCCCGCCCGAGAGCTCGCGCGGCTTGCGCCCGAGGAGGTGGAGGATCTCCAGCACCTTCGCCACGGCGCCGACGCGCTCGCGCCGCTCCGCCTTCGGCGTGCCGCGGACCTCGAGCCCGTAGCCGATGTTCCGTGCCACGTCCATCGTCGGGTAGAGAGCGTAGGACTGGAACACCATGGCGATGTTGCGCTCGCCGGGCGGCAGGCCGTCCACGCGGCGCTCGCCGAAGCGGATCTCGCCCTCGGTCGGCTGCTCCAGCCCCGCGATCAGGCGCAGCAGCGTCGTCTTGCCGCAGCCGGAGGGGCCGAGGAGGGTGACGAACTGCCGGCTTGGCACGGTGAGGTCGAGCGCCTTCAGAACGCGGTTCGTGCCGAAGCTCTTCGACAGGCCGCGGATGGCGACGTCAGTCATGCGTTCCCCGCTGCGATTCAGGCCCTCGCCGCCGCGCACCTCGGTCGATCGCAGCGGTCATCCCTTCACCGCCCCCGCGCCGAAGCCCGCCACCAGGTGGCGCTGCATGAAGCCGAACAGGATCGCCATCGGCAGGGTCATCAGCACGCTCGAGGCCATCATCAGCCCCCAGTCCACATGCGTGCCGTCGAAGAAGTGCATCACGCCGACGGTGAGCGGCAGCTTGTCCATCGAGTTCATGAACACCCGCCCGAACAGGTAGTCGTTCCAGGAGACGATGAGCGAGAAGATGCTCGCTGCGATGATTCCGGGCAGTGCCACCGGCAGCACGATCTGGCGGAACACCTGCAGCCGCGTCGCGCCGTCCACCAGCGCGGCCTCCTCGATCTCGATCGGCACGCCGCGGAAGAAGGCCCACATCAGCCAGAGGCAGAAGGGCAGCGTGATGCAGACATAGCCAAGGATGAGCGAGAGCAGCGTGTCCGGCAGGTCGAGCGCGACCATCGTCAGGAACATCGGGAAGACGAAGATCACGCTCGGGATCATGTAGCCGAGGATCGCGACATAGGGCACCGCGCGCTGGCCGCGGAAGCGGAACCGCGTCAGCGAGTAGGCGGCGAGAGTCGCCACCGTGATCGAGATCGCGGTGGAGCCCACCGAGACGATCACCGAGTTGACGAACCAGTCCATGAAGTAGGCGGAGGGCGGTACGCCGGCGCCGGGCGCGCTCGCCACCGCGCCGCCGAACAGCAGCTCGCGGTAGCTCTCGAAGGTGATGGTCTCCGGGATCAGCGTCGGCGGCCAGCGGAAGATCTCGTCCTTCGGCTTGAGGCTGGTCGAGATCGCCCAGAGCAGCGGGAAGCAGACCACGAAGGTCACCGCCCCGAGCACGGCATAGATCAGTGCGGCGGCCCAGCGGCTCATGCGGCCCTGTCCTCCCGCCCGAAGCCGGTCAGCCGGATGTAGAGCAGGCTGCCCGCCAGCAGCAGTCCCAGCATGATGACCCCGGACGCCGCCCCAACGCCCATGCGCAGGTTCGCCATCGCCTGGTCGAAGGCGTAGAGGGCGAGGTTGTAGGTGGAGGTGCCGGGGCCCCCGCGCGTCAGCAGGTAGATCTCCTCGAACTTGTTGAAGGTCCAGATCGTGCGGAAGACGACCACCACCGCCAGCACTTCGGCGAGCTGCGGCAGGGTGATGTCGCGGAAGCGCCGGATGGCGCCGGCGCCGTCCACCTTGGCCGCGTCGTAGAGCTCGGTCGGGATGGTCTGCAGCCGTGCGAGCACGACGATCACGACGAAGGGCGTGTACTTCCAGACGTTGAGCAGGATCGCGCTCGCCATCGCCATGTCGGGCGTGGAGAGCCAGGCCACGCGCTCGGAGATAATCCCCGCAGAAAGCAGCAGGTGGTTGACGATGCCGATCTCGGCGTTGAACAGCCAGCGCCAGTTCAGCGCGATCACCACCGTCGGCACGATGTAGGGGAACAGCAGAAGCCCGCGGAACGCGTTGATGCCGCGGAGCGGCTGGTGCAGCAGCAACGCCAGCCCCACGCCGATCACCGCCTGCGCCAGGGTCGAGATGCCCGTCCAGACCAGCGCCTGGCGGAAGCTCTCCCAGAACAGCGGGTCTTCCAAGACGAATAGGTAATTGTCGAACCAGACGAAGGGCTGGTCGTCCGGCCTGAGCGGATTGTACCGGACGAAGGAGAGCCGGATCGCCTCGACGATCGGCCAGACCAGGAACAGTGCGACGGAGACCAGGAGGGGGAGCATGAACAGCACCCCCACCTGCCGATCGGACAGTCGGAACCTCACGAGCCGCGGTCAGCCGAGCAGGCGGCGGTTCTCGCGCCGGATGTCCTCGAACTGGCGGTGGCCCCACTCGACTGCGGCGCGCGGGCTCTCGTTGTTGAGCAATATGCGCTGCGCCACCTGCGACCAGACGTTGCGGCCGTGTGCGATGCCGGCGAGCGGGCTGATGCCCTTGCGCAGCTCGAAGCCGCTGTTGCAGGCGTGGGGCACGAAGCCGGTGAAGATCACGTCCACGCTGCGCTTCTTGGCCTGGTACATCGGGTGCTGCTGCAGCGCCGGCGCGGCGGCCTGGTCCTTGAACACGGGGCCCACATTCGGGAACAGGCTGGCGGAATAGCGCGCCATCCACTCCGTGCTGTTCATCACCTGCGTCAGCGCTTCCTTCACTTCCCGGATGAAGGGGTTGTCGCGCCGCGGCAGGACCCAGCCGTTGATGTCGGTCCAGGACCAGCGCGCGCCGGTCCGCGGATGGGCCGGGTTCAGGTAGTACTCCATCTTCTCGTAGATCGGCTTCGCCTCGTCGGCCGCCCGGCCCATCGTGCGGCCCCAGTAGAAGCTCATCCCCGTGCGGCCGGTGACGTGCTGGTCCACGACCTGCAGGAAGCTGAACTCCACCGCCGAGCGCGGCATGTAGGCGTAGAGCTCCTTGATGAACTCGTAGGCCTCGATGGTGGCGGGGCTGTTGAACACCGTCTCGAAATTGCGCGACGGATCCCAGGTGAGGCCGCCGGCCTGCCAGATGAACTGGCCGATGTGGTAGTCGCCGCAGAGGTTCCGCCCGAGCGCCATGGTGAACCCGGCCATGCCCGGCCGCTTCTGCTGGATCGTGCGGGCCGCGTTCAGCAGGTCCTGCCAGGTCCAGTTCGTCGGATCGGAGAGGCCGGCCTCCTGCACGATGTCGGACTGCGCGATGAACAGGCAGCCCTGGTGGTGCAGCGGCACGGCGTATTGCGTGCCCTTCCAGGTACCGAAATCGTCGATCTTGAAGCCGTCCACCAGCCGCTCGGCGGCACGGATGTTCCGGTTCACGTCCTCCACCGGCTCGAGCAGCCCCTCGGCGGCAAGCTGGTAGGCGATCGGGCTCTCCACGCTGATCAGCGCCGGCGGGCGGCGCGCGGCGAGGTCGGTGGTGAGCTTCACATACACCTGGTCCCAGGCGATCTGCTCCGCCTCGAAGCGCAGGCCCGGCGCGTTGCGCTGCGCCCATTCGTTCAGCGCGTTGGTGAAGACGCCGACATAGGGGCCCGGCTCGCCCCAGACGCGCGCGACGCGCTCGCGCGTCTGCGCAATGGCCGGGGCCGCGAGTGTGCTTGCCGCCGCCAGCGCCGAACCGAGCGCCGCGCGCCGGCTGACCTTCACCGCCATGTCGCAGTTCCTCCCTACAGGCAGAATGGATGGGCCCGCCCCTGTTCGTGCATTGTTACCAAGCAACGCATGCGATGCGAAGGCCGGAACGCCTCGCCTCGCCCGCGCCGGTGGTCGCTGCGGCGGAGGTCTGCAAGGTCGCGGGGACGGCCGCGGCTGCGTCGGGCCGAGGCAGATGATCCAGCGGGAAGCCCCGGCGGCATGAGCGGCATGCGCCGCGACCAAGGGCGGCGCTTCAGCCTGCCACCGTGGCTTCCGGCACTGTCCCGCTAGGGCGCAGCCACCGGCTCGGGCGGGACCGGTGGACGCGCGGCAGCCCCGATGCCGGTCTCCGCCACCGTCGCCTCATCGGCGCAGGCGGCGCGGACCACGGCCTCTGCCTCCGCCCCGTCCAGCGTTTCCCGCCGCATCAGCGCGTCAGCGAGGGCGAGCAAGGCTGGCCGGTGCTCCTCCAGCACCCGGCGCGCCTGCTCGTACGCCGCACGGGCGAGCCGCTCCACCGCCGCCTCGAGCCGCGCGCGGCCTTCCGGCGAGACGGTGGCGGCGAGCCGCGGGTCCTGCGGCCAGGCGAGGAAGGCGGCGGGCTCCTCCCCATCCGCTTCCATGCCGAGCTCGTACACCATCCGCCGTGCCGCCTCGGCGACGTGGCGCAGGTCGCCGGCTGCGCCCGTGGTGACCGCCTCTGGGCCGAAGACCAGCTCCTCGGCCGCACGGCCGCCCGCCGCCACGGCGAGCTCCGCGAGGAGCTGGCGGCGCGTGCGCAGGAAGCGCTCCTCCGCCGGCCGCTGCACCGCCATGCCGAGCGCCGCGCCGCGCGCCAGCACCGTCACCTTGTGCAGCGGTTCCGCGCCCGGCGTGCGCAGCGCGACCAGGGCGTGGCCGGCCTCGTGCACGGCGACGACGCGGCGCTCCTCCTCGACCAGCGCCAGGCCGCGCCGCTCTGGGCCGAGCAGTGCGCGGTCCACGGCGCGGTCCAGGTCGGCAGGTTCGATCCGCACCCTCCCCTCCCGCGCCGCCAGCACGGCGGCGTCGTTGACGAGGTGCGCGAGGTCCGCCCCGGACATGCCCTGGGTGCGCGCCGCGAGCTCCGCCAGGTCCACCTCCGGCGCCAGGGGCTTGCCGCGGGCATGCAGCGCCAGGATCGCCTCCCGCTCCAGCAGGGTCGGCCGGCCGACCTGGACGCGGCGGTCGAAGCGGCCCGGCCGAAGCAGGGCGGCGTCGAGATTCTCCGGAAGGTTGGTCGCGGCGATCACCACCACGCCCTCCCGCCCGTCCAGCCCGTCGAGGCAGGTGAGGAGCTGGGCGACGGTCTGCGCGTGCTCGCGATCCCCGCCGGTGCCGCCGGCCACCCGAGTCTGGGCCACCGCGTCGATCTCGTCGAGGAAGAGGATGCACGGGGCAGCCTTGCGCGCCTCCGCGAACAGGCGCCGCACGCGCAGCGCGCCGAGCCCGACGAACATCTCCGCGAACTCGGCGCCCGAGGCATGCAGGAAGGGCACGCCGGCCTCGCCGGCGAGCGCGGCGGCGAGGCAGGTCTTGCCGTTGCCCGGCGGCCCATAGAGCAGCACGCCGCGGCAGGGCGCGGCGCCCACCGCGGCGAAGCGCGCGGGGTTGCGCAGATAGGCGACGATGTCGCCCAGCTCCTGCTTCGCCTCCTCCTGCCCCGCGACGTCGGCGAAGGTGGTCCGGCGCATCCCGTTGCCGCCGCCCCCCGTGCCGTCGAAGCGCCGGCCGGTGCGGGTCATGTCGCGCATCTTCAGCGCCCAGGCAGCGGCGAAGGCGAGGATGGTGGCAAGCCCGAGAAGGGAGGTGATGGCAGGCAGGCGGTCCGGCCTCTCGGGCTCGAAGCGGATCTCCGCGCCGGAGGCGGCCAGCTCGTCCACGGGCTGCCAGGCCAACGGGGCGCTGACATGGTGGCGCGTCGTCGTGGTGCCGCCATCCTCCTTCAGCGTGACCTCCGCGCCTTCGGGCTGCACCACCACCGCGGCGATCCGGCCGGCGGCGAGCGCCTCGCGGTATTCGCCGAAGCTCATGGGCGCCGCGGGGCCGGGACCGGTGAGGGCGGAAGCGAGGGCGAAGAGGGCCACCGCCAGGCCACATGCCCCGACGACCACGCCGGCGCCGGCGAGGAGGCGCGCGCCCAGGCTCGCATGGCGCCAGAAGCGCAGCAGGGGTTCCGGGACCGGGGGCCTGCGGATGAGGCGGCGGAATTTCGAGACGCGCCGCGGCGGGGTCGGCATGGGCGGGCTGGTTCTCCACCGACTGGGTCTGTGACCGGGCCCACGGGGCGTCTTTCGTAGGCGATCACAAGATATTTAGAATGCGAATGCGCGCTATAGCCTAAGGAGCCTGGTCCACCCAAGCCCGGTTCTGGCTCATTCCGCAGCCATCTGCCGCGTGGCGCCGCCCGTTGCGCCCGCGAGCCCGGCCTCGGAACGAACCGCCCGGATCGACCCATGGGAGCGCCGCAGAGGCGTGCTGGCCGATGCCTCACCCTCCGGCGCGTGGGCCGGCCCATCAGCGGTCCGGCGGGCCCATTCCATGGCAGTCGGGCGTCATCCTTGGCGCACCGGATTGACGCGCGGCACAGCACCAGCGGACGTCCGCACCGTGCCACCCACGATGGCTTCCCCACGGAATCGTGCATCGGTTGCTTGCGCAACTTCACCGTTCGTAGGGTCCCTCCATGCCGCAGCCAGGGCATTTGTGACGGCGGTGCCATCAGAGTGTTTTGGGCCGGCCCTCGGAGCGGTCGAGGTTAGGAAGGGCGGGGCAGGTTGCGCCGTCCGGCCTCCTGGTGCAGGACCGGAACCAGGCGTGTGCGGAATCGCGTGGGTGGTTCGGATTGCATCGAGTGGCCGAGGTCCGGGGGGACGACCGATCAGGATGGAGCCGGACGCGGAGACGCCAGCCCACAGGCTTCCCGGCGATCGTCCGGACAGCAACCGGCTGCGCCCTGCCTTCCGCCTCTCGCCGCGGCCTGAAGCCTGGCACCTGGGAGCGAGCGGCGTCGGAGCGGCCGACGACGACGACCGATACCGGTGGCGCCACCCATTGACCGGCGCAGCGCCTCCCTCGACGGGTCCCTTGCTCGGAAAGGCCCCCGCGCCCGAACGGCCGGCGAACCGCGTGCCCC
>JADGHI010000157.1 GCA_019689515.1 Acetobacteraceae bacterium
AGCTGATCCCGGTGGGCTAACAACCGGCGCGGGCGGGGGCGGGGCGCCAGGCGCGCCTCAGATGCACCGCGTGCCGCCGCCGTCTATGTCGATCATCGTCCCGGTGATGAAGGCGGCGCGGTCCGAGCACAGGAAGGCGACCAGCCCGGAGCATTCCTCCGGCGTCCCCAGCCGGCCGAGCGCCACCGTGGCGATCGCCGCCGCGTTCTCCTCCTCCACGCTGCGTCCCGCCCCGGCCGCGCCTTGCGCCACCACCTGGTCCCAGCGCGGCGTCGCGATCGGTCCGGGATTGACGCCCACCACCAGCACGTTGTCCGGTGCGCATTCCTGCGCCAGCGCATGGGTGAAGGCGAGCAGGGAGGCGTTCACCGTGCTGCCCACGATGTAGGCCGCGCGCGGCTGGTGGCCGGAGCGGCCGATCACGTTGATCACCCGCCCCCATTTCCGCGCCCGCATCGCCGGGGTCAGGATCCGCGCACAGCGCACGTAGCCCATCATCTTCAGGGCGATGGACTTCATCCACACGGAATCCGGCGTTTCGCCGATGCGCCCCATCGGCGTCGCGCCCGCGTTGTTGACCAGGATGTCCACATGGCCGAGCGCCGCCTGCGCCTCCGCCATCGCACGCTCGAGCTGCCCGGCGTCCGCGAGGTCCGCGCTCACCGGCACGCAGCGCGTATTGGTCTCCCGCGTGATGTCGTGCGCCGCCGCCTGCAGCCGCGCCGCGTCGCGCGCCACGATCGCCACCTCCACGCCCTCGCCCGCCAGCTCCCGCGCGATGGCGCGCCCGATGCCGAGCGAGCCGCCGGTGACCACGGCCTTCCGGCCACGCAGCCCCAGTTCCATGCCGCCGTTCCTCCCTGACCGGGATCAGTAGCGCCGCGCCCGCCCCGTCCTGTCAATGCGCCGCCGGTTGCGCCCGGCCACGGCGTGGCCCACCATCGCCGTCAAGGAACCGGCGGACGGAAACACGCCGGCCGAGGGAGGATCGGTCCGCCATGCCCCGTCTCCGCCGCCGCCGCGCCCTGCTCGCATCCCTCGGCACGGCTGCCGCCACCCTGCTCCCGCCGGGCGCCGGCACGCTCGCGCAGGCGCCGCAGCCGGCACCGGCCTGGCCGACCCGCCCGGTGCGCCTCGTCGTCCCCTTCGCGCCCGGCGGCCCCGCGGACGCGATCGCGCGCAGCATCGGCGAGCGCCTCGGCGAGATCTGGGGCCAGCCCGTCGTGGTCGAGAACCGCGCCGGGGCCGGCGGCAACATCGGCGCCGAGCACGTCGCGCGCAGCGCGCCGGACGGGTACACGCTGCTGCTCTGCGCCTCATCCCACGTGCAGAACGTGGCGCTCTACCGCAGCCTGCCCTACGACCCGATCCGCGACTTCACTCCGATCTCGCTGGTCGCCTACTACAGCCTCGTCGTCGTCGTGCATCCCTCGGTGCCGGCGAGGACGCTCGCCGAATTCGCGGCACTGATGCGCGAGAAGCCCGGCGAGGTGACGATCACCTCGGCCGGCGTCGGCACACCGACCCATCTCTCCGCGGAACTGTTCGCGCTTCGCGTCGGTGCGCAGTTCACCCATGTCCCCTTCCAGGGCGCCGCGCCGGCGCACACTGCGCTGCTCGGCGGGCAGGTGCAGGCGATGTTCAACAACCCCGTGCTCGCCGTCCCCGCGGTGCGGGCGGGGCGGCTGCGCGCGCTCGCCACCACCGGCCCGCGCCGCTCCCCCGCGCTGCCGGAGGTGCCGACCGTCGCCGAGTCCGGCCATCCGGGCTACGAGGTCGGCACCTGGTACGCGGTGATCGGGCCGGCCGGACTGCCGGCCCCTCTGGTGGCGAAGATCGACGCCGATCTGCGCCGCGTCCTCGCCGAGCCCGCGCTGCGGGAGCGCTTCGCCGGGCAGAGCCTGGAGATCCCGGAGCCCGGGCCGGAGCACCTCGCCCGCGTCATGCGCGAGGATCTGGAGCGCTGGGCGGAGCTGATCCGCCGGCTTGGCATCCAGCCGAACTAGCGACCCGGTCGCGGGGGCCGTTCGCCGCCGTACTGCGCCGCGCGTGGACGGCGGACGGGACGGGCTTCCGGCCGAACCGCCGGCGGGTGCGCGCCTGCACGCGCGCATCCTGCCGCCCGCCGCGCCACGGCCCTGTGCCCGGCCGTCCCCTATCCGTCGCGGCGGATGATGAAGCCGTTCGCCACCCGCTCCATGCCGATGCGTGGGTAGTAGTCCATCGCCGCAGGCGCCGAGAGCAGCAGCAGCATCGAGCCCGGCCCGACGATGCGCTTGGTCTCCGCCACCAGCGCGCGGCCGACGCCCTTCCCCTGCCAGGCCGCGTCCACGCAGAGGTCCGAGAGGTAGCAGCAATAGGCGAAGTCGGTCAGGCTGCGCGCCACGCCGATCAGGCGGCCTTGGCCCCCCGCCGTCGCCTCGCGCGCCGTGACCACAAGGTTCGCGTGGGCGAGCATCGCCGCGATCCGCTCCGTCTGCGCCACCGGCCGGTTCAGGCCGGAGCGGCGGATCACCTCCACGAACTCGGCCACGTCCAGCCGCCCCTCCTCGCGGGCAAGGACCACGCCCGGCGGCGGCACGGCCTGCGCGACCCAGGCGGCGTGGCCGCCCGGCGGCGACTGCGGCGGCGGTTGCACCGGCTGCTCCATTGCCCGTGCGCTCCTCCCCTACCCGCGGGTCAGGTGCTCGCCGAGCCCGTGCAGGAACAGGCCCAGCGCGACATCGAGCAGCACGAACCCCACCGCGTCCGTGGCCGAGAGCCCGAGCGCGGCGCGCGCGACGGACCATTCGAGCCACAGCGCGTAGCCGATCGCGACGATGCCGGCGGCATAGGCGACCGACGCCGGCATGCCGATCGCAGCCGGCACCGCTGCGGCGAGCAGGGCCAGATGCTGCACCACGGAAGTCCAGTTCCACGCGGCGAGGAAGCGCGGCCAGGCCCGCGCGCGGCCCATCGCCTCGGCCAGGAGCTGCGAGACCAGGGCGAAGCCGACCCAGGCGCAGACGCCGCCGATCAGCGCGACCAGGAGGGCGCGGCCCAGCCCGCCGGCCGGCGCGCCGCCGCCTTCCATCCCCCAGGCGAAGAGGCGCAGCGCCAGAAAGGCCGGCAGGCAGATCGCCGCCGCCCAGAAGCTGCGCAACGCGCCGGCCGGGGTCCCCTCGATGAAGGCGAGGCCCTCACGCCGGCCGCGCGCCAGCAGGAAGGCACCGTGCAGCCCCGCTGCGACGACCAGTCGGAGCGGCGGGCGGCGGGAATGCACCGGGCCGCCGGCCCCCGGCGAAGACGCGCTCATGCCCGCCGATCCGCCGAGGCCGCGCCCGCCGTCCCTTCGCCGCCAGCGGCGGGGGGCGGCGATGACGGCAGCCGGAACACGCCGCTGGCCCGCAGCACGGGCGTTCCGTCGGCGGTGAACAGCCCCTGCACGAACATCGTGGCGCGGCTGCGCGAGAGCACCTCGGCCTGCGCCTCGACCCAGGCGCCGAGCGGCGCGGGGGCAAGGAAATCGGTCGTCAGGCTGATCGTGGTGAAGAAGCCCTTGGCCCCCGCCTGCCGCACGCCTTCGACGCCGAGCACGACGTCGGCGAAGGTGGCGAGCATGCCGCCGTGGCAGATGTCCATGGGGTTGCAGTGCTGCCGGCCGACCCGGAAGCCGTAGCGGCAACGTCCTCCGTCCTCGCGCTTGACGAAAATCGGGCCAACGCCCTGCAGGAAGCCGCCACCCACCTGGCGCGGCACGAATCCCTCAGGCACGGCGAAGTCATCGGTGTCGGCGCGGCTCTGCGCCGACGCGTGCGGAACGGTCATCGGCATCCCGTCAGGTCCTGGACGGCGCCGACGCACCGGCGTCCATCCATCGGTCGGTAGCCGGACCATCAGGGCGGGCGCCTCGAAGGTCAAGCGCGGGGCGCGAAGATTCCCCTACCGTTCTCTACCGGCCACCGTCCGGCCATGGCACTGCCCGTCACACCTGGGCGGGCTCGGGGGCGGCCGTGGCGCCCAGGATGTCCGTGGCGCGGGGCCGCACCACCGTCACCGTGCAGGGCGCGCGCGACGCCACCTCGGCGGATACGCTGCCGAGCAGCCGGCGCCGCAGCGAATTGGCCCGCGCGCCCATGACGATGTGGTCCACGCGGTTGGCGGTCGCGTACTCGATCAGTGCATGCGCGGGGTCCGACGCCTCCAGCACGTGGAAGGTGATCCGCCCCTCCGGCAGCCCGAGCGGTGCCGCCCAGTGACGGAGCGCCACCAGCCGCCGGACGTGCCGGTTTTGGCTCTCCTCGTCCAGCGTCGTGTCGATCGCGACGCGGTTCAGTTGGAGGACGTTGATGCAGGCGAGGCGCGCGCCCGGCAGCGAGTCGATGATCGGCCGCAGCCCGGCGCGCAGCGCCTCGGCCATCGCCGCATGCTCCTCCGCAAGGTCCACCGCGACGGCGATGATCGGGGCGGCCTGCGCGGTGCCCGCCGCTCCGGCCCCGGCGCTCCGGAAGGCCTGCGCCGGCCCGTCGCGGCCGAAGCGGCGCCGCAGCACCGTGGCCCAGCTGTCCCGCCCGGACTTCTCCGCCCGCGCGGTCAGCGCGACCTGCTCCGGGTGGCGCAGGTCGAAGGCGAGCTGCGCCGCGGTCGGGTGCCGGCGCGCCGGGTCCACCTCCAGGCAGCGCAGGATGATCTCCTGCAGCCAGGGAGGGCAGGAACGCCGCAGCACCCGCGGCGGCACCGGGTCGCGCCAGAGCCGGCGCTTCACGGCCTTCAGCCCCTGCGGATCGCCGAAGGGCAGCACGCCGGTGGTGAGCTGGTAGAGCACCGCGCCCAGGGCGAAGAGGTCGCTGCGCGGCTCCCCGCGCACGCCCATCACCTGCTCCGGCGCCATGTAGGGGATGCTGCCGTAGGGCAGCCGGAACTCCTCCTGCATCAGGTCGGGCAGCAGGCGGTGGTGCGACAGGCCGAAATCCACCAGCACCGCCTCGCCCCCGCCCTCGCCGGTCTCCGGGCGGAAGAGGATGTTCGCGGGCTTGACGTCGAGATGCACCACGTCCTGGCGGTGCAGCGAGTCCAGCGCCTCGGCCACGCGCCCGCCGATCGCGGCGATCTCCTCCACGGGGCGCGGCAGGGAGGACATGCGGGAGAGCAGGGAGGGACCGAGGATGCGCTCCATCACCAGGTAGGGCCGCCGCTCGAAGCCGGAGGCAGCGACGAAGCGCGGCACATGGGGGCCCGAGAGGCGCGGCAGGATCATCAGCTCCATCTCGAAGCCGACGATCGCCGCGGGGTCCTCGCCTTCGGCCAGCCGCGGGACCTTCATGAGCATCGGCAGGCCGGGGTGATCCGGGTGCGTCACCTCCCACAGCACCGCCATGCCGCCGACATGCAGCCGCGCGCCGAGGGTGAAGCCGTCGATCGTCCCGCCGGTGGCGAAGCGCGTCCTGGGCACGGCGCCTATCTCCCCCGCTCGAGACGCTCGGCGAGCAATTCCGGCAGGCCCGCGGCGCGGATCTTCGCCGCCGCCGCCGCAACGTCGTAGGGCACGCGGACCCAGGTCAGCTCGGAGCTGTCGGTGTCGAGCAGGCCGTAGCAGGCGCGCGGATCGCCGTCGCGCGGCTGGCCGACGGCGCCGAGGACGGCGAGCCAGCGCCGCGGCCGCAGCAGCGGCACCGCGACACCGGGCGCCGGGCGGTGGGAGACGAGCTTCTCCGTGGCGGTCAGGCCGAAGAGCGCGGGCACGTGGACATGGCCGCAGATGGTGACGCGCGCCTCGGTCGCCGACAGGCTGCGGAGCGCCGCCTCCGCGCTGGTGACGTAGCGCCAGCGCCCGGGGGCCGAGGCGTCGGCGTGGACGTAGAGCCGCTCGCCGTCCTCCGCGACCAGGGGCAGGGAGGCGAGGAACGCCACCGCCTCCGGGTCGAGCTGCCGGCGCGTCCACCCGATGGCGGCGGCGGCCACGTCGTTCATCCCGACGGCTCCGCGCGGGGAGGCCGCCGCCTCATCATGGTTGCCGAGCAGCGCGATCGCGTCGCCTCGCGCGACGCACGCCCGCACCGTCTCCACGACCCAGCCCGGATCGGCGCCATAGCCGACCAGGTCGCCCAGGAAGACGAGGCGCTCCGCCTTCTGCCGCTCCGCGTGATGCAGGCAGGCGGCGAGCGCCTCGCGGTTGCCGTGGATGTCGGAGAACAGCGCGATCCGCATCGGTTGCCATGTCCGTGATGCCGCGGCAGGCGGGGCAAGGCCATGCCGGCGCGGCGCGTCCCCGGCATCATGGCGCCGGACGCGGGCAGCGGAAGGGGCGGAGCGCGATGGCGATGCCCTGGGAGGGCTTCACCGAGACCGCGAGAGTCAAGATACCACGCAACTCTGAAGCCGATCCCTGGCGCTTCATCCACCCCCGGCACCGCTGCCACCTCCGCCCGGCGCGGCCGGCTGACTCAACCGTGTGAACGCGGGCCGGGATGAACGCCGGCGCCGCTTCACCACCTAGCCCCGGCAGGCGGCACGCCTCCGGGCGCGCCCGGTACGGAGGACGAAGGGAATGAGCGGCAGCACCCAAGGAGGGATCACGGTCTTCGGCATCTCGGGCAGCCTCCGGCGCGGCTCGTACAACACCGCGGCGCTGCGCGCGGCGGTGGAGCTGGCGCCCCCCGGCATGCGGATCGAGACCTTCGACCGCCTGCGCGAGATCCCGCCCTATGACGAGGATGTGAGGCAGCAGGGCTTCCCGCCGGCGGTCGCCGACCTCCGGGCGCGGATCAAGGCCGCCGACGCGCTGCTCATCGTCACGCCCGAATACAACTACTCGGTCCCGGGCGTGCTGAAGAACGCGATCGACTGGGCCTCCCGCCCGCCGGAGCAGCCCTTCGACGGCAAGCCGATCGCCATCATGGGCGCGAGCCCGGGCGCGATCGGCACGGCGCGGGCGCAGTACCACCTGCGCCAGAGCTTCATATTCCTCAACGGCCTGGTGCTAAACCGGCCCGAGGTGATGATCGCGAACGCCAACCAGCGCTTCGACGACCAGGGGCGCCTGACGGACGAGAAGACGCGCGAGTTCATCCAGGCGCTGCTGGTCGCGCTCAAGGACTGGACCGAGCGTCTGCGGCACTGACGCGCGCGCCGCGCGTCAGTCGAGAGCGAGTCGCGCCTCGACCACCTCCTCCTCGCCCGGCACGCGACGGAGCGAGAAGCCGAGCGCGCGCACGAAGCCGAGCATCGGCGTGTTGTCCGCGAGCACCTGGCCGACCAGCGCGGGCACGCCCTGCCCGCGCGCCCACTCGATCAGCCGCTCCATCAGGTGCCGCGCCAGGCCGCGGCCGCGCCAGGCCGGGTCCACGATCACCGCGAACTCCGCCTCGCCGGTCGGGCTGCCGATCTCGCGCACCGCCCGGGCGACGCCGACGGTGCGGTCCGGCCCGTCCTCGCGCCGCTCGACGGCGATGAAGGCCATCTCACGGTCGTAGTCGATCTGCGTCAGCCGTATGATCTGCGACCGCGACAACTCCTTCACAGCCGAGAAGAAGCGGCGACGGACATCCTCCGGCGGCAGGCGGCCGAAGGCCTCGGCATGCGCCGCGGCATCCTCCGGCCGGATCGGGCGGACCATGAGCACCGTGCCGTCCGGCGCCCGCCAGGGCTGCGCGAGCTCCGCCGGATAGGGCGCGATGGCGAGCAACGCGCCCGGCGCGCCCATGGGGCGCAGGGTGAGCGAGGCATCCAAGGCCAGCACGCCCTGCGTGTCCGCGAGCAGCGGGTTGACGCCGAGCGTCGCGATCTCGGGGAAGTCCACCGCCATCTGCGAGAGGCGCACCAGCGCCGCCGCGATCGCATTGCGGTCGGCCGCCGGCTGGTCACGGTAGCCGGCGAGCAGGCGGGCGGTGCGGCGCGCGCGCGCGATCAGCGCATGCGCCAGCGGCAGGTTGAGGGGCGGCAGGTCGAAGGCCTCGTCGGTCAGCAGGTCGGCGGCCGGGGCCCCCCCCCCCCCACCGCACCCGGGGC
>JADGHI010000158.1 GCA_019689515.1 Acetobacteraceae bacterium
CGGCGGGGCTCGGGGGGGCGGCGGCCCCGCCCCCGCGCGACGTTCAGCCCAGCACCTGCGCCAGCAATTCCGCCGAGCGCCCGTTGGCGATCGTCGCAGCGCGGGCGTCGTAGGAGTGCCCGCCGACGCGCGCGAAGGCGTGGTCCACGCCGGGATAGACGTACACCTTGACCTGCGGGTGTCCCTTCAGCCCCTCGATGATCTGCTTCTGCGCCTCGGGGGGCACGAACCTGTCCTTCTCGGCGATGTGCATCAGGAGCGGCGTGCGGATCGAGCTCGCCTTGTCGAGCATCCCCTCGATGCCGACGCCGTAATAGGAGATGTTGCAGTCGGCGTCGGACTCCGCGGCCATGCGGTAGGCGAGGCGCCCGCCGAGGCAGAAGCCCATGGTCGCCGCCTTGCCGTTTGCGCCGGGCAGCTTGCGCGCCGCCGCGAGCGTCGCCTTCAGGTCCTCCACCGCCTTGTCCTGGTCCATGCCCTTCATCAGCGCGAAGGCGCGGTCCCATTGGTCCTGGCCGGCATCGGGGTCGAGCTGCACGCCGGGCTGCTGGCGCCAGAACAGATCGGGCGAGACGGCGAAGAAGCCCATTTCGGCGACCCAGTCGGACAGGGCGCGCATGGTGCGGTTCACGCCGAAGATCTCCTGGATCATCACGACCGCGCCCGCGGGCTTCGTCTTCGGCTCGGCCAGGTAGGCCGTGAACTCGCCGCTGCCGTCGGCGGCCTTGATGTGGATCTCGGGCATCGTCGTTCTCCCTCCCTTGATGGCGTATCGCGCCTGCGCACGGACATAGCCCGAGGCGCCCGGACCTGCCACCGTGCCGCGACGCCGCCGGCAGGACCAATGCCGCCCGCACGCCGCTGATTAGCGCTCGGCGGAAGCCAGCTTGGTCCGACGCGGCAGGCGGCGGGGACAAGCCGCCAGCGCCGTGGCGATGAAGAGAATGTGACGCCGGGGCGGGGCCGAACTCCTCTGGCTTCGCTCCGCGCCGATCGGTCTGCGCCTCGGATGTTCCTGACGAAGGCCGAGGCGTCCCCCGCATGGACACGCTGCGGGAGAGGATCGGGCGTGGTGGGTCTTGAGCTCCGCCGTGACGGGACCTTCCTCGTCTGGCACCATCCCTCGGACCGATCCCGCCCAGGTGAGGGCAGGGTTGCGCCCCCGTGGCCTCGCCTCGGTGCCGCGGCGGGAATGGATGGCGCGAAACGCCGCCCCGGTGGCGCGTTGAGCGAGGAGCATGCGAGATACCCCGGGACGCCTGACCGCCGCCGATCTCGAGGCGAGCTTTGCCACCGACATCCCTGCGCGGCTCGACCGGTTGCCCTGGGACCGGTTCCATTGGCTCGTCTGCGTCGCGCTGGGCGTCACCTGGATCCTGGACGGGCTGGAGGTGACGCTCGTCGGCTCGCTCGCCGGCGCCATCCACGAAAGCCCGAGCCTGCGCCTGAGCGGGACCCAGATCGGCCTGGCCGGTTCGGCCTATCTGGTCGGCGCCGTGACCGGGGCGCTGCTGTTCGGCTGGCTGACCGACCGGCTGGGGCGGAAGCGGCTCTTCACCGTGACCGTCGCGGTCTATTTGCTAGCGACCATCGCCACCGGCTTCTCCTGGGACTTCTGGTCCTTCGCCCTGTTCCGCTTCCTGACCGGCGCCGGGATCGGCGGCGAGTACGCGGCGGTGAACTCGGCGATCCAGGAGCTGATCCCGGCGCGCCGGAGGGGCACGACCGATCTCGCCATCAACGGTACCTTCTGGGCCGGGGCGGCGGCCGGCGCGGTGGCGGCGATCCTGGTGCTCGACCCGCGCGTGATGGATCCGGAGATCGGCTGGCGCGCCGCCTTCGTCGTCGGGGGCGTGCTGTCGGTCGTCGTGCTCGTGCTGCGCCGCTGGATTCCCGAGAGTCCGCGCTGGCTGATGACGCATGGCCGGCAGGAGGAGGCGGAGCGCATCGTCTCGTACATCGAGGCCGGCGTGGCCGCACGGCATGGCGGTTCCCTGCCGCCGCTGGAATACGGCCCGATCCGCCTGCGCCGGCGCGGGCATGTGACGATCGGCGAGGTGGTGCGCGTGATGTTCGGCGAGCACCGCGACCGCGCCATCCTGGGCCTGGTGCTGATGGCCTGCCAAGCCTTCTGCTATAATGGTGTATTTTTCACCTACGCGCTGGTCCTGACGAAGTTCTACGGCATCCCCTCGGGCGATGTCGGCTGGTTCATGCTGCCCTTCGCGCTGGGCAACCTGGCCGGCCCGCTGACCCTCGGGCACTTCTTCGATTCCGTCGGCCGCAAGCCGATGATCACCGCGACCTACGCCATCGCCGGCGTGCTGATGGCCGCGACGGGGCTGCTGTTCGCCATGGGGGTGCTCTCGGCCTGGGCGCAGACGGCGTGCTGGACGGCGATCTTCTTCGTCGCCTCCGCCGCGGCCTCGGCGGCCTACCTGACCGTGGGAGAGAGCTTCCCGCTGGAGATGCGCGCGATGGGGATCGCGGTGTTCTATGCCTTCGGCACTGGGGTCGGGGGCATCGTCGGTCCGGTGCTGTTCGGCGCGCTGATCGAGGCGGGCGAGCGGACGCACATCATGTGGGGCTACCTGATCGCCGCGGCCCTGATGCTGGCGGCGGCGATCGTGGAATGGCGGCTCGGCTTCGCGGCGGAGCGCAAGTCGCTGGAGAGCGTGGCGGCGCCGCTCTCCTCGGTGCCGGGGACCCATCCGGTGCCCTGACGCGGAGCGTTGCGCAACGGTCGGATGCAATTGGCCGCGTGCCCTCGTCGCTGCCGGCGGGTGCGCCTGGATTTTCTCAATCCTGGCAAAATCTTGCCGCAGTTTCCGGCGTCAGGATGTGAGCCGCGCGAGATATGCATGCGCGGCATGCGGACCGCGGCGCATCGCCGCGCCGGCAGCTGCGTTATGCTGCGCTGCGACACGAAGCCGAGGACCGGATGTCATGGCTGAAGTGACTGTCGAACTCGAACTGCCCGAAGAGATCGCCCGGCAGATTGCGCGCCGCGCCGCCGCTCTCGGCACCACGCCCGAGGCCTGGGTGCAGGCGGTGGTGGAGGATGTCGTCGCCGACCTGCCGGAGGACGAGCGCGGGCCCGGACCGGACGACTTCATCTGCCGCTGAGCGCATGAGCGGAGGCGGGCGGAGAGGCCATGCCGGCCTCAGCCGCTGCCCCGCGCCGCCGCGCGCATCAGCGCGGCAGCCTCGGTGAACCCGGCGCGTTCGGCGTCCTCGATCGGCGTCGAACAATCGTCGATCCGCGTGCGTGCCGCCGGATCCGCGCCATGCGCAAGCAGCAGACGCAACGCCGCGAGATCACGCCGCGCGACCGCATGATGCAGCGCGGTGCCATCATTCAGGCCGTGCTGCTCCGGGTCGGCGCCGTGTGCGAGCAACAGGGCGAGGACCGCATGGCGGTCGGGACGTGGGGCATCAATTGCCTGGAATAGCGGAGGGAAGCCGTCCTCGGCCGGAGCGCGAGGGGCGGCGCCGAGTGCGAGCATCCGCTCGATCAGCTCCAGCGGCCCGAGCCGGATCGCCAGGTCGAGCGGCCGATCGGCGAGGCCGAGGAACTCGGCATCCAGCACGCAATTGGGAAAGCCCGGCGGGTCGCCCAGCGCCAGGCGCAATGCATCGAGATCGCCGCGCCGGCAGGCTTCCTCCGCGGCCTGGCAACGCCGGAACAGCGCGCAGCGGCGCGCAGCCTCGTCGTCCTCGCCGGCCCCCATGCGTCGCGCCCCTTCATGCAGGCCATGGCGTGCGAAAGGCCCCGGCTGGGTGTGCCCGCCGGGGCCTTTCCATTGTATGACGGTCGGGATCGACCTGCGAATGCCTAGGAAGCCAGCCCCGCAATGGCGGGGGTGATGATCCAGGCCGAGGGCACGGCGCCCGACATCAGACAATGAGACACTGGATCACCTCCTTTCGTTTGTTGACGACTGCCCGCCCATCTGGGGAGCGGCACGCCGTCCCGCAACCCTACATCTGCGCGTAGCTGCCGTTGCGCCAGACGTAGAACACGTAGTCCGGCACGGTCACGTCGCCCTTCCGGTCGAAGCTGATGGGGCCCAGCACGCTCTGCCACGGCCCGTCCGACTTCAGGGTCTGCGCCACGCGCCGCGGATCGGTCGTGCCGGCCTTCTTCACCGCCTCGGCCCAGATCTGGATCGCCGCGTAGGTGTAGAGGACGTAGCCCTCCGGATCGATGTTCCTCGACCGGAAGCGCTGCACCACCTCGGCGGCCTGCGGGCGCCGGCGGGGATCGCTGCTGAAGGTCATCAGCGTGCCCTCGCCCGCGGCGCCGGTGATCTGCCAGAACTCGTTGGTCACCAGCGCGTCGCCGCCGATCAGGGTGACGTTCATCCCCTGCTCCTTCGCCTGGCGGAGGATCAGGCCGGCCTCGGTGTGGTAGCCGCCGATATAGATGACCTCGATGCCGGCAGCCTTCATGCGGCTGACGAGGGCGTTGTAGTCGCGCTCGCCGGCGGTGTAGGCGGCGAACAGTGCCTCCTGCATGCCGGCGGCGTTCAGCGACTTCTTGGTCTCCTCGGCGAGGCCGCGGCCATAGGCCGAGTTGTCGTGCAGGATCGCCACCTTCTTGCCGCGGAAGTGCTCGGCGATGTAGCGACCCGCGACCTGGCCCTGCTGGTCGTCGCGGCCGCAGGTGCGGAAAGTGTTCCAGCTCCCCTGGTCGGTGTAGTTCGGGTTGGTGCTGGCCGGGCTGATCTGCAGCACGCCCTCGTCGGTATAGACCTTGCTCGCCGGGATCGAGGAGCCGGAGCAGAAATGCCCGGCGACCATCTGCACCCGCCGGCTCGCCATCTGGTTCGCCACGCTCACCGCCTGGCGCGGGTCGCAGGCGTCGTCGCCGACCTCGAGCGCGATCTGGCGTCCCAGCACGCCGCCGGTGCCGTTCAGGTCGGCCACGGCCTGCTCGGCGCCCACCTTCATCTGGGCTCCGAATGCGGCCTGCGCCCCGGTGAGGGGGCCGACCACGGCGATCCGAATCGGGCCCGAGGCGCCCTGCTGCGCCCAGGCCTCGCGGGAAGCGAAGGCGCCGGAGACGGCGCCGGCGAGCGCCGCGCCGAGCCACTGCCGTCGCGTGTGAATCATCCTTGTAGTTCCTTTCCCTGTCGTCCGGCGGATTCCTGTCGTCCGGCGGACGGGTGGGCCGGCCTGGCCACCGCGCATGCCCGCCGTCGCACACTGAACGGTAGGCGAGGCGACGGCATCGGCGCCAGCGTCGTCGCACGTTCCTCGGGGTGCGCGGAGCGCTGCATGCGGCGGTGCCAGGATCAGCCGGCCCACGATGTGGCGGGAACCGGGCCGGCGATGCCGGCGTAGCGGAGGCGAACCGAGCCGGAGGAGGCCATCCCATGTCGCCCTTGCCGCTGGACGCGTCGGCGGAGATCCGCCGAATCGAGGAGTGCCATCCCATCCAGCGCCGGGTCTGGCGCGTCCAGCGAATCGGCTGGTTGGGGATGGCGCTGTTCGTCCTCGCGGCGCTGCTCGGGCTCATGGGCCGCGGCGGGCCGCTTGCCGAAGCCGAGACGACTACGCCGGACGGCGCGCTGCGCATCCGCTACGAGCGCATGCAGCGACTCGGCTCCCCGACGACGCTGCGCATCGAGGCGCGGGCCGGCGCCGTGGAGGAAGGCGCGATCGCGCTGCAGCTCGACCGGGCCTTCCTGCGCGACTGGCGGCTTCGGCCGGGCGTGCCGGTGCCCATCGCCGCCGCGGCCGGGCCAGACGGGCTGCTCCTGCGCTTCCGCGCCGCCCCGGACGCGCTGCATGTCGCTGCCGTGCTCGAGATGACGCCCGAGCGCGCCTTCATGATCGCGCGGCCCGAGATCGCGGTCGGCGACGGCCCCCCGGCGCGGCTGCTCATCCTGGTCTGGCCCTGAGGAGGCGGAGCGATGGAAACGGTCCTGCGCGCCATCGCGATCTACCTGGTGCTGCTGGTGGTGTTCCGCCTCGCGGGGCGGCGGACGCTGCGCGAGCTGACGGCCTTCGACTTCGTCCTCCTCCTCCTCGTCGGCGAGGCGACGCAGCAGGCGCTGCTGGCCGACGACTTCTCGGTCACCAACGCGGTTATCGCCATCGTGACCCTGATCGGGCTCGACGTCGCCATGTCGATGCTCAAGCAGCGCGCGAGTCTGGTCGAGCGGCTGATCGACGGTGTGCCCACGATCCTGGTCGCGGACGGGAAGCCGCTTCGCGACCGCATGCGGATGGCCCGGGTGGACGACCAGGACGTGCTGGAACGCGCGCGCGCCCTGCAGGGGCTGGAGCGAATGGACCAGATCCGCTTCGCCGTGCTGGAGCCAGGCGGCGACATCACGATCATCCCGCAGCCGGAGGGGCGCGGCGGGGCAGGGCGCGGCTGAGGCCGGAGGTGGACCATGCGCCGGCTGCCTTTGCGGCGGGCGCAACCGATGGTAGTTTGACCGGCTCGTATCGACCCGCCCTTGCCTTGCGGAGCGCCCCATGCCGCCGCGCCTGCGCCGACCTGTCGCTGCCCTCACCGCAGCATCTCTGATTCTTGCCGCCTGCACGACGCGCGAGCAGCGGATCGGCTACGATGACGGCTCGGATGCCTGCTACCAGCGGCGGGTCCAGCTCGACAGCACCGGGAATTTCTTCGCCGAGGACATCATCCGCGGCGCCGTGATCGGCGCGGCCGGCGGGGCGATCCTCGGCGGGCTGATCGCCGCGGCGACGGGCGCCAGGGGCAGCAACGTGGCGGCGGGCGCCGGCATTGGGGCGCTGGCCGGCGGCGCGGCGGGCGCGATGGGCGGATACCTCGCCGCGCGGCAGCGCCAGGCGCGCGACCAGGCTGAGCTCACCTCCCTGATCGGCAACGACCTTGCGCGCGAGAACGCCGAGCTTGAGCGCGCCCAGCTCGCCTTTGACCTCCTGATGGACTGCCGCTTCCAGCAGGCTGCGGCGGTCCGCGAGGCGCATCGTCGTGGGGCGCTGACCACGCCGGCCGCGCAGGCCCAGCTCGCGCGGCTGCGCGAGCAGGCCCAGGCCGACATCGCGCTCGCGCAGATGGTCAACCAGCGCATCCAGACCCGCGGGGCCGAGTTCGACACCGCGATCGCGACCATCGCGCCCGACGCCAAGGCCGACTACGAGGCGCGCAAGACCGCCGCGCAGCGCAGCGCGGTCACCGCCCGGGCGCGGCAGCCCGTGGCTGTGCGCCTGCGCCCCGATCCGGGCGCGCCGGAGGTCGCCCGGGTCGCGGCGAACCAGCCGGTGCGCCTGATCCCGGCCGCGTCCGGCTTCGCCAAGGTCGAGAACGAGTCCGGCCAGGTGATCGGCTACGCGCCGGCGGATGCCTTCGGCACCCGTGCCACCGGGGCGCCGGTGCGCCTGGGCGCGGCGCCGCCCACGCCTGCCCCCGCGGCGGCTGGTGCCACCGACACGCGCTCGCTCGCGGCGAGCAACATCGCGCGGCGGGATAACTTCTCCGAGAGCGTGGGCACGGCTGAAGCCGCGGTGCGTGGCGGAGGGTTCGAACTGGCGACCTGATGCTGTCGCCTCCCTTGCGGACGACCTGACGGACAGGCCTGCGCGGTGCCGCTCGGTGGCGGCATCGTGCGGGGACTGCTAACCTGTCGAAACAAGTTCGACAGGAGGTATCCGATGTCGAAGGATCGGGACCGCGATCCGCCTTCGCGCCAAGGCCGACCGGCCATCGCATATGCGGCGGCGGCGGCGATCCTCCTCAATGCCTGTGCCGGAAACCCTCCGGGCGGGAGCGACGCGGCGGCGGCGCGCGAGACACGTGAGCAGCGGATCGGCGCCGATGACGGGCGCGACGTCTGCCGGCCGCAACTCGTGCAATTCGACAGCGCAGGCGAGTTCTTCGCCGGCCCGATCATCGCCGGCGCCGCACTCGGCGCCGCGGCGGGCGCCGGCACCGCCGCCGCATTCCCGCGCACCGGCCCGATCAGCGCGCTGATCGGCCTCGCGG
>JADGHI010000159.1 GCA_019689515.1 Acetobacteraceae bacterium
TAGTAAATCAGGATCAGCAGCACCAGCACCGGGAAGGCGCGGAACAGGTCGATCCAGACCAGCAGCGCCACCCGCGCCACCCGCCCGCCGAGGGCGCAGCCGAGCCCCACCAGCAGCCCCGCCAGCAGGCCGAGCGGCAAGGCCACCGCCGCCAGTCCGGCGGTCAGCAGCAGGCCCTGGAGCAGCAACGGCCAGACCCGCGCCAGCGACTCCCAGTCCGCGAAGTTCTCCAGGAAGATCTGCAGCGATTCGGGCATGGCTCAGCGCGGCACGACGCGGGTGCCCTCCAGCCACCGGCTCGCCACCACCAGCGGCAGGAACAGGACCAGGTAGAGCGCCGCGGCGAGCGTCAGCGGCGAGGGGTTGGCGGCGATCGCCATCGCGCTCTGCGCGCGCCCGAGGATCTCGGGCAGCGACACCGCAGTGCCGAGCGCGGTGCCCTTGATGATGGCAATGGCGCGGTTGGTCAGCAGCGGGATCGCCAGGCGGATCGCCTGCGGCAGGATCACCAGGAAGAAGGTAGCCGGGAAGCGGAAGCCGAGCGCCGCCGCCGCGTCCCACTGCCCGTGCGGCAGCGCCTGGATGGCGCTGCGGAAGATCTCCGCCGCGAAGGCCGACAGGACCGCCCCCAGCGCGCCCGCCGTTGCCCAGAACGGCGAGAGCGTCAGGCCCGCATAGGGCAGACCGAAATAGAGGAACACGATAACCGCGAGCTGCGGCAAGGTCCGGAAGATCTCGATCCAGGCACCGATCAGGAGCCGCACACCCGGGACGCGCGCGGCAAGCGCGATCGCCATCAGCAGCCCGAGGCCGACGCCGATCACGACGGTCGCGGCCGCGGTCGCCAGAGTCACCCACAGGCCCGCGACGATCCCGGGCCCGTAGGTCGCCAGCACCTCGGCGTTCAGGTAATACTCGGCGAAGCGCTCCATCCGCCGCAGCGCCGGCCGATCGGCGGCGCTAACTGCAGCGCGGCGTGTGCTCGGTCGGGTCGTAGCCGTTCAGGCCGGGCGGGCCGTAGCCCGGGAAGACCTGCGTCATCGAGGACCCCGGCTCGGGCGGGCCGCCGTACCACTTCTCGTGCAGCCGGGCGAGCGTGCCGTCGAGCTTCATGCACTCGATCGCCTCCTCCACCCGGTTGCGGTACTCACGGTCGTCGAGGCGGAAGGCGATGCCGAAATTGCGGCCGGTGTAGTCGCGGAAGGCGACGTGGATCTGCCGGTTCTGGCTGGCGGCGTACATCGCGGTCGGGATCTCGTTGATCGCGGCGAAGGCGCGCCGCGTCAGCACCGCCTGCACGCTGTCAGGGAAGGTGTCGTAGCGCTGCACCTCGAAGCCGTAACGCTCGGCGTTCGCGGTGGCCCAGGTGTCGCTGATGGTGCCGCGATTCACCGCCACCGCCTTGCCGCGCAGATCCTCGAGGCGCTCCATCCGGTCCTGGCGGCGGGTGATGAAGCCGTTGCCGGTGGCGAAGAAGGGCTCCGTGTAGAGCATGCGCTGCGCCCGCTCCTCGGTGATGTTGAGCGGATTGGCGGTGAACTCGAACCGCTTGGCAAACAGCGCCGCGAACAGGCCGGAGAAGTTGACGTCCACGATCTCGACGCCGGGCCGGCCGAGGCGGCGCGCGATTTCGTGCATGAGATCCACGCCGAAGCCCTCGGGCCCGGCGGCGCCGCGCACCATCCAGGGTGCGATGCCGAAGTCGGAGCCCACCACCATCGGCCGGTCGCGCGGATGGTCGCCCTCCTGGGCGATCGCCGCCCCGCCCGCAAGCGTGGCGGCCGCCAGGACGGCGAAGACGATGGACCGCAAGCCGCTCATTTCCCGGACCTTCCTCACCCCAGGCGGCACGCCGCAGAGCGCCCGCAGCGCGTCCACGCACCGAGCTTCCGCGGCCTCTCGCGCCGGTGTCAAGAGCGCCAGGCCGCGACATGGCTGGCCCAAAGCGGGCCCGTCGCTTGGGAGGAATTGCCAGGTTGGTGCTGCCTCGCCGGAGCGATGTCGGCCAGCCCGAATCCCGACTTTCTCGGGGCAGGGATCGCTGGCGAGGGAGCGGCGGCGGTCCTGAGTGGAGGGCGTTCCAGGCTTGGCAGGCTGCCTCGACGACGGCGTTGTCCTGGGCAGCCACGCCCGCACCAAGCGATTCCACCTCTCCGCGCGAGCCCTGTCCTCCGCCGCGTTCGCCTCATTCGCGGGCCCCGCCTACGGGGCCGCACGTGTCGCCAACCGCCAGCACTCCTCGGGCGGGAAGAGATCGAGGTTGCCCAATACAGGAAAGCGAAGACCGTGACGTGCCCGAACATTATCTCGAGGCGCACCAGGGTGGACCTGCTCTGGGTGACCCCGAGGCCCGGCGTCAGTGAGCACCCGCGCTCGCCTTCCCCGATACCCGGTCCTCCGGGGCATGACCCCGGAATCTATGCCGGCAAACCGCAGGACACCCAGGGACCACACGGGTCCGCGAGGGTCACGTGAGAACGGAGAACACCGAAAATCGGAACTTTGTGGGACGGTACCGGAGGTCGCAGGGTGCATTGGTGGCGGATGGGGTGGGATTCGAACCCACGGTGGGCTCGCGCCCACGCCGGTTTTCAAGACCGGTGCCTTAAACCACTCGGCCACCCATCCGCAGAGGCCGCGGCGCCTCCCTACTCGCCCGCCAGCCGCGCCGCCATCAGCGGCGCGCCGAGGCGCATCATCCCGTTCACGTCTGCCGCACGCTCCAGCCCCAGCACCGCGTCGGCGAGCTGCGCCGCGCGCTCCTTGCCGAGCACCGCATCGCACAGACCATGGAATTTCGCCCGCAGCTCCGCCTCCGTCAGGAAGTTGGCCGGCTCGCCCTTCGGCACCACCACCTTGCGGACGAATTCCTGCCCGCCGCGCGCGCGCAGCGTCACCTTGCCCGACATGTTCGCCGGGAATTCCGCCTCGATCTCGGGATCCTGCTCGCAGACCGTCAGCGCCATGAGCCGGCGGATGTCGGCGTCCTGCAGCCAGGCGTAGCTGTCCCAGCCGAAATGCCCGCGCGCCAGCGCGCAGGCGACGACGAACGGCCCGCTGAACTGCCCGTCCACCACGTTCTGCGGATTGCGCTTGTAGTCGAGCGGCGCGCCGATCAGCAGCATCCCCTTGGCCGGCAGGCCGACGGTGACGGCCTCGATCTCCTCGGCCTTCAGCCCGTGCTCGGCACGCAGCGCCAGCGCCGCGTCCACACTTGCATGGCCGTAGCGGCAGGAGGGGTAGGGCTTCACCGCCGTGTTCATCAGCTCCCACTCGCTGCCGAGCCCCTGCAGCGCGCGCTCCGGCACCGGGTTCGGCGCATAGGCGCGCAGGAACCCGGCCTTGCCCTCCAGCGCCTCGGAGGCGCCGCGGAAGCCCTCGCGCGCCAGCGTCGCGGCGACGAGGCCGTTGGTCGCGCTCCAGCCCACCTGGAAACGCTTCGTCCAGGCGCCGTTGGCGAGGAATTGCAGCGAGCCCGCCGCCTGCGACAGCGCGATGCCGAAGGCGTGCTCCACCCGCTCCGCGTCCAGCCCGAACACCCGCGCCGCCGCGGCGGCCGCGCCGAAGGCGCCGCAGGTCGCGGTCGGGTGGTAGCCGCGGTCGTAGTGGTCGCCCGCGGGCAGCGCCAGCGCCAGGCGGCAGGTCACCTCGTAGCCTGCGACGATCCCCGCGAGCACCGTGCGGCCATCCGCCCCCGCCATCTCCGCCGCGGCAAGCGCCGCGGGGATCACCGGCGCGCCGGGATGCAGGCTGCCCGCGGCGTGGGTGTCGTCGAAGTCGAGGCTGTGCGCGAGCGCGCCATTCAGCAGCGCCGCCCCGGCCGGGGTGTAGCGCGCCGAATCGCCGAACACCGCCGACGATCCCGCGCCGAAGCCGAGCGCGCGCGCCGCGGCCAGGAGCGGCGCCGTGCTCTCCGCGTCGTGGCGCCCACGCACGATGTTCCCCACCAGGTCGAGCACCAGGAAGCGCGTGCGCTCACGCAGCTCCGGCGACAGCCGGTCGGCCTGGAGGCCGGCGACGAAAGCGGCGAGCTCCCGGGTGACGGGCGCGGCGGCGGCAGGGCTGGCGGCGGCCATGGCGGACATCCCTCTCAAAACGCGGCGCCAGATTAACACCGAGGCGCCCCGGCGGAAGCCGGACCGGAAAAAGGAGCGCGCGAGCGGCGGAATCCCGGCCGTCCGGTCGGACGCAACCGCCCCGCCCGTCGCGACAAGGGCCGGCCCGCAGGCCGACGCGCCACCGGCGGAACAAGTTCCGCTTCGCGTTGCGGTTGCGGACACCTCATGGCACCTGTTGCGTCATGACAACCCGGCGACTCCTCCTCCTCGGCGGCGTCTGCGGCCTCGTTTCGGGCTGCGGCGCCGATGCCACGCCCGTCGCCGCCAGGGTGCCGGCGGCACCTGCCGCGCCTCCGCCGGAGATGCCCCCGGCGGTGCCCGAACCCGTCGCCGCGCAGGACTTCGACCGCTTCGTCGTCGGCGTGCGGGCGGAGGCGCGCCGCGCCGGGGTCTCCCAGGCCACGCTCAACCGCGCCTTCGCCGGGCTCCGCCCCAACCGGCGCGTGATCGAGCTCGACCGGCGCCAGGCCGACACCGTGCTGAGCTGGGAGGAATACCGCGACCGCATCATGCTCACCCCAGCGCGGATCCAGAACGGCCGCCGCCATTACGCGGAGAACGCCGCCTTGCTGCGCCGCATCCGCGCCCAGTACGGCGTGGACCCGCAGGTGGTCGTCGCGATCTGGGGCGTCGAGACGAACTACGGCACCAACACCGGCGGCTTCGGCGTGATCGAGGCGCTCGCCACCCTCGCCTGGGAGGGCCGCCGCGCCAGCTACTTCCGCCAGGAGCTGCTCGCCGCCCTGCGCATCCTCGACCACGGCCATGTCGCGCCCGAGCGCATGAGGGGCTCCTGGGCCGGCGCGATGGGCCAGCCACAATTCATGCCGTCGAATTTCGAGCGCCTCGCCGTGGATTTCGACGGCGACGGGCGGCGCGACATCTGGGACAGCCGCGCCGACGCGCTCGCCTCGATCGCCAACTACTTCCGCCGCCACGGCTGGCGCGAGGGCGAGCCCTGGGGCCATGAGGTCGTCCCGCCGCCGGGCTTCTCGCCGGAGCGCGCCGACACCGAGAGCCGCCGCCCGCTGCGCGACTTCGCCCGCATGGGCTTCCGCCGCGCCGACGGAGGGCCGCTCGCGCCGGGCGAGCTGGAGGCCACGGTCGTCCTGCCCAACCGTGGCAACGGCCAGGTCTTCCTCGGTCATCACAACCTGCGCGTCATCCGCCGCTACAATTCGCCGGTGAATTACGGCCTGGCGGTCGGCCTTCTCTCGGACCGCATCGCACGGGCATGACGGCCCTCCCGCCGCGCAAGGAGGAACGCGCGACGCGCCACCATCGGCGGGCGATAAGGGCGACGGCCGGGCCGGCATCCGCGCTGCTGCTCGCCCTGTCCGCCGCCGGCTGCACGGCGCCCGCGACGCCGGCGGCGCGCTACCTCGTGGGTGCGCCCTACACGCTCGGCGGCACCTGGTACTATCCGCGCGAGGACCTCTCCCTGGTCGAGACCGGC
Organism: Acetobacteraceae bacterium; assembly: GCA_019689515.1. Taxonomy (GTDB): domain Bacteria; phylum Pseudomonadota; class Alphaproteobacteria; order Acetobacterales; family Acetobacteraceae; genus Caldovatus. The sequence continues at coordinate 5,575 of JADGHI010000159.1, forward strand.
CTCGCCGCCGTCGCGCCCGACAGGCGCGCCGGGCGCGTGACCGCGAACGGAGAGATCCACGATCCGCACCGCGCCTCCGCCGCGCACCGCACGCTCCAGCTCCCCGTGGCACTGCGCGTGACCAACCTCGAGAACGGCCGCAGCCTGCTGCTGCGCGCCAACGACCGCGGCCCGGCCCATCCCGGGCGGGTGGTCGAGCTCTCGCGCCGCGCCGCCGAATTGCTCGGCGTCCCACCCGGCGGGACCGCGCGCGTGCGCATCGCGGTGGCGCCGGAGGAGAGCCACGCGCTGGCCGAGGCGTTGCGCGCCTCGGGCCGCGTCGATCCCGCCGATCCGCCGCCGATCGTCGTCGCCGCGGCACCGCGCGGCGTGGTCGCCGCCGAGGCACTGCCGCCCCCACCTGGCGCCCGTGCCGCCGTGGCCTCCGAATCGGCAAGCCCGGCGCCGGGCCTGACGCCGCGCACCTCCGAGGCGGCGAGCCCCACGGCCGCGCCGCCGCCCCCCTTCCCCGAGCGCGTGGAGCAGGGGGCGCCGGCGCCCGGCGGGGCCTTGTTCGTCCAGGCCGGAACCTTCTCCCGCCGCGAGTTCGCGACGCAGCAGGCACTTCGCCTCGCGCGCCTCGGCGCCCGGGTCGAAGGCGTCGGCCAGGGACGGCAGCAGCAGTTCCGGGTCCGCATCGGACCGCTCGCGACCGTCGCGGAGGCCGATCGAGTGCTTGAGCAGGTGCTCGCCTCTGGCGTATCCGGGGCGCGCATCCTGGTGGACGACCCGTCCGTCCGGTAGGCGCCGCCGCGCGGAGGGGGACCGTGCCGCGGCCGGACGGATCGCCGGCGTCCTGGATGAGGGGGATCCCGCCATGCTGCTTGCACGCCGCCTGCTGCTGAGCGGCACCGCCGCGGCCTTCGCCGCAGGCACCGCCGCGCTCTCGCCCAAGGACGCCGCCGCGCAAGCGCACCAGCGCCGCCAGGCCGGCGGCCGCGGCAGCCGCGCGCCGGCGCCGCAGGGCTCGCCGGCCTCGACCCCGCTCGGCAACCTCGACACCCTGGCGCGCCAGGCCATCCTGGTGGACTTCGACACCGGCGCGGTGCTGCTCGAGAAGAACGCCGACGAGCGGATGCCGCCGAGCTCCATGTCGAAGCTGATGACCATGTACGTGGTCTTCGACCTGCTGAAGCAGGGCCGCCTGCGCCTCGACCAGGAACTGCCGGTGAGCGAGCGCGCCTGGCGCATGGGCGGCTCCAAGATGTTCGTCCAGGTCGGCACGCAGGTGAAGGTCGAGGACCTGATCCGCGGCGTCGTCGTGCAGTCCGGCAACGACGCCTGCGTCGTCCTCGCCGAGGCGATCAGCGGCTCCGAGCAGCAATTCGCCGAGCTGCTGAACGAGTACGGCCAGCGCATGGGCCTGCGGAACAGCACCTTCCGCAACGCCACCGGCTGGCCCGATCCGGAGCACCGGATGACGGCGCGCGACCTCACCATCCTCGCGCGGCGCATCATCACCGACTTCCCGGAGTACTACCGCTACTACAACGAGCGCAGCTTCACCTACAACGGCATCAGCCAGGACAACCGCAACCCGCTCCTCGCCCGCGTCGCCGGCGCGGACGGCCTGAAGACCGGCCACACCGAGGAGGCGGGCTACGGGCTGACCGGCACCGCGAAGCGCGGCGAGCGCCGGCTGATCCTCGTCGTCAACGGCCTTCCCTCCATCCGCGCCCGCAGCGAGGAGACGGAGCGGCTGATGGAGTGGGGCTTCCGCGAGTTCGAGAACGTGGTGCTGTTCCGCGCCTCGGACACGGTGGAGGAGGTGCCGGTCTGGCTCGGCGAGCGGCGCACCGTGCCGCTGGTCGGCGGCCGCGACATGGTGCTGACCCTGCCGCGCCAGTGGCGGCGCAGCCTCCAGGTGCGAGTGAGCTACGAGGCGCCGGTCCCGGCACCGGTCGCACGGGGGCAGGAGCTCGGCCGGATGGAGGTGTCGGGCCAGGGCGTCCCGCCCATGACGCTGCCGCTGATCGCCGGGGCGGACGTGCCGCGGCTCGGCATCGTGACGCGCATCCCGGCGGTGATCGGGCACTGGATCTTCGGGGCGTGAGCCGGCCGCCGTCCCGCGCCGCGCGACCGGGCCGCGGCATGGCGGCGGAGGCGCGTCGGCGGTAGCTTCGCGCCGGTGAGCGAACCAGCAGCGACCCACGGCGCGCCGCCGCGCGCGCGCTTCATCACTCTCGAAGGCGGCGAGGGGGCCGGGAAGTCCACCCAGGCCCGGCGCCTCGCCGCTGCGCTCGCCGCCGCCGGGGTGCCGGTGCTGCGCACGCGCGAGCCGGGAGGCGCGCCCGGCGCCGAGGCGATCCGCGCCCTCCTCCTCGGCGGCGGCACCGGCTGGGACC
>JADGHI010000160.1 GCA_019689515.1 Acetobacteraceae bacterium
CCCCCGCCCCCCGCCCCCCCCCCCCCCCCGCCGCGGTACCGGCACTGCCATTGGCACCGGCGTCAACGGCGGGAGGCGCCTCGCCGCTGCCGTCTCTCCCCATCGGTGCGGCCGTGGCCGCCGCCGGGGGCGGCCGGGGCGCGAGTGGCCCGAACACCGCCTCGCCACAGCGCAGGAAGCGATCCGCCGCCGCCCCGGCGGGCGGCAATTGGGCCGGGCCGATGATCGTCCCGGCCCCGGCCACCGCGAGCGAACCTCCCCGCAACAGGTCGGCGACCCGCGCGCTGCCGGAACGATCCTCCGGCACCGCCCAGACCAGGGTGTCGGCGCTCACCGCCTGCGCGCGGACGGTCCAGTCCGTACCGGCGCCACCCGAGAAGCGCAGCTCGTAGCGGCGGCCGCCCTCGAAGGCGCCGCGGCCATGCACCGTCACGGCCAGGCCGGCGCCGCGCAGGCCCGCGACCGAGACACCGATCGGCCCGTCCAGCCGGTGCAGGCCACAGGCGTCGCGGCGCTGCACCACCTCCCAGCCTCCGGCCAGCCGGGTCATCGCGACGGGAGGCTGCGGCCGTACGATGGCCGCGGCGGTCTCGACGCAGCCGACGAAGGCCTCCGCCGCGGAGGCGCTCGGCGTGAGGGCGAGGGTCAGCGCCAGGCCCGGCCCGCTGACCGTCGCCCCCCGCGCGGCCGGGATCGCGGTGAGCATGCGCCCGCCCGCGAGCGTGGGCGGGACGCTCGCCTCCGCCTCCTGCGCGCTGCGCGCGGAGAGGGTGACCGGCGGCACCGCTCCTCCGCTGCCGGCGGCGAGGCGCAGCGCATAGCGTGCACCCGGCCGGAAGCGCACCGCCACCCCCCGCGCGGCGCCGAGGCGGAGCCGGACGCGCGCCGGCGCGCCCTTGGCGGCACCACCTTCGAGGCTCAGGCCGGCGGCACCGGCCGGCGCATCGGCAGCCAGCCGGCAGGCGCTCCCCGCGGAGGCAAGCTGCCAGCGCCCGAACTCGAACTTCCTTGAGGTCTCGGCCTGCTGCGCCCTCGGGGGCGCGGCAGGCGCCTTGGGGACCTCAACCCTCTGCGACGCAGCCTCCCGCCCCGAGGGCATGAAGGGCATGAACGCGCATGCCCCGAGGGTCGCAGCCAGGCCGAGCGCAACCGCCGGCGCGAGGAGCGCCCAGGCTGCCGGATTGCGCGAGCGCCTCGACCGGCCCTGACCGGCGAACATCAATCCCGGCTTCCTGCTCTCGCCCATGCGGGCCGAGCATTCCGGCCCCGGCTGCGCCCGCAAGCCAATCGAACGCGACCGCGCGCGCTCGTGACCCCGGGCGGCCCCGGCGGGCTCCGGCGAGCGCACGGCCGCGGGCGGGCAGACAGACCGCGGCGGACCAGCTTTCGCTGCGGTCATCCGGCCCTGCCGCGCCCGTCGCGACGGCCCGGCTCGCCGCCGTGGCGCCCCTCCCGGCTGCCGGCCTCCGCTTCCGCCCCCTCCAGCATGTAGGCGGTGTTGATCAGGCCGATATGCGAGAAGGCCTGTGGGAAATTGCCCAGCATGCGCCGCGCCACCGGGTCGTACTCCTCGGACAGCAGGCCGAGGTCGTTGCGCAGGGAGAGGAGGTGCTCGAACAGGCGCCGCGCCTCCGCCTTCCGGCCGGTCATGGCGTAGGCGTCGGCCAGCCAGAAGCTGCAGGCGAGGAACGCGCCCTCGCCTGGCGGGAGGCCGTCCCGCGCGCGCTCGGTGCGGTAGCGCCGCACCAGCCCATCCTCGAGCAGGTCGCGCTCGACGGCGGCGATGGTGCCGCGGATGCGCGGGTCCCCCGGCGGCAGGAAGCCCACCGCGGGCAGCAGCAGCAGGCTCGCATCCACCTCGCGCGACCCGTAGGCGCGCACGAAGCTGCCGAGCTCAGGGTCGTAGCCGTGGCGGCAGATATCGTCGTGGATGCGGCGCCGCAGCGTCCGCCAGCCCTCGACCGGGCCGTCCATGCCGAACATCTCGACATTGCGCACGGCCCGGTCCATGGCGGCCCAGGCCATCACCTTCGAATAGGTGAAGTGCCTGCGCGGGCCGCGGACCTCCCAGATCCCGCTGTCGGGCTCGTGCCACACCTCCTCGAGCCGATCGAGGAGCGCCCGTTGCAGCGCCCAGGCGGGCCGGGACATCGGGATGCCGCGTCGGCGCGCCTGATGCAGCGCGTCGAGCAACTCGCCGAATACGTCGAGCTGGAGTTGCCGGTGCGCGGCGTTCCCGATCCGCACCGGGCTGGAGTCCTCGTAGCCGGGCAGCCAGTCCACCGTCCATTCCGCCAGACGGCGCTCGCCGGCAAGGCCGTAGAGGATCTGGATCTGGTCCGGACTGCCCATCGCCGCGCGCAGCAGCCAGCGGCGCCAGGCCTGCGCCTCCCCGGGATAGCCTGCGCGCAGGAGAGCGAGCAGCGTCAGCGTCGCGTCGCGCAGCCAGCAGTAGCGGTAGTCCCAGTTGCGCTCCCCTCCGACCGCCTCGGGCAGCGAGGTCGTGGGAGCAGCCACGAGGCCGCCGGTCGGGCGGTAGGTCATCGCCTTCAGCGTGATGGCGGAGCGCCGCACCGCCTCGGTCCAGTCGCCCACCGGGGAGCAGCGCCCGGACCAGTCGCGCCAGAAGGCATCGGTCCCCTCGACGGCGGCCGCGGCGTCCAGCGCAGGGGGCGCAGGCAGGTGCGAGGGACCGTAGCTCAGCACGAAGGGCACCGATTGTCCCGCCTCCACCTCGAAGTCGGAGACGGTGCGGAGGTCCTCGCCGCGCAGCGGCGCGGGCGTGCGCAGCACCACCATGTCCGGCCCGGCGACGGCGCGGATGCCCCGGCCCCCGCGCAGGCGCGTGACCCAGGGCACCGCGTGACCGTAGTCGAAGCGGAGCACGAGTTCGGCGCGCATCGCGACGCGCCCGCGCCGCCCCTCGACGACCCGAACCAGGTTGGAGACCCGGCCGCGCGGCGGCATGCAGTCGATGATCGCGACCGCTCCGCCATCCGGCGTCCCGAATTCCGTCTCCAGTACCAGCGAGCCGTCGCGGTAGCCGCGGCGGACGGTCCGCGCGGCCGGGTCGGCGGGGGCTATGCGCCAGCGACCATGCTGCGGCCCGCCGAGCAGCGCGGCGAAGCAAGCGCCGGAATCGAAGCGCGGCCAGCAGAGCCAGTCGATCGAGGCGTCGCGCCCGACCAGCGCCGCCGTCTCGCAGTCGCCGATCAACCCGTAGTCCTCGATGCGTCCGGGCACGACGACGTCAACCCGCGCGCCGGCAAAGCGGCCGCGCATGGCGGCATCCGGGGAGGGCAGGTTCCGCAGCGCCACCGCCAGCGGATGGCGACGGCGCCTGTGCCGGAAGCCCCTTGCCTGTCATCGCCCGGCCCATGCTCCCGACCTTCATGGGGAGCGAACACGTCCCGCTCCGGCATGGTTCCAGCGGAGTGCGGGAATGGGCGGATCAGGATTCGGCCAGAAGGGTTAGGATGCGGTCGGCGGCGCGGCAGGACAGCACCTGGACGGCCAGCGAGGGGTTCACCCCGCCGCAGCTCGGGAAGAGCGGGCCGCCGCAGATCCAAAGATTGGGGGATGTCCCAGCAGCGGCGAACCGCCGGGCTGCGCGGGGCTCGGAAAAAGTGGCGAGAGGATCGTCCCCAAGGAGGCAGGCCCGCCCGCGGGATCGCGCAGCGGGACCTCGCCGCGCATCGGGTCAGCCCCCTTCCCGCTCCGACTTCTCCTTCGCCGCCGCCTCCTCTTCCTCGCGCTTCTCCCGCTGTTCCGAGTGCGAGCCAGGCATGAGGGAGGCCATGAGCTCCCTCGCCGTGTTCTTCAGCACGCTGCCGAGCTCGGGCTCGCCGAACATGGAGGAGAACAGGGCGTGGGCCTGCTCCAGCGTGATGTGCGGCGGCAGGGGCGGCACGTTGGGGTCGGTGTAGAACTCTGCCACCACCGGGCGGTCGGCGGCGAAGGCCTCGCCCCACGCCGCCGCGATGCGGTCCGGGCGGTCCACGAAGATGCCTTTCAGGCCGAGGAGCTCGGCGTATTTGTGGTAGGGCAGGTCGGGCAGGCTCTGGCTGGCGACGAATTTCGGATCGCCCGCCAATGCCCGCTGCTCCCAGGTCACCTGGTTCAGGTCGCGGTTGTTGAGCACCAGCACGACCAGCCGCGGGTCCGCCCACCGCTTCCAGTACTTGGAGACGGTGATCAGCACGTTCATCCCGTTCATCTGCATCGCGCCGTCGCCGACGATGGCGAGCACGGGCCGGTCCGGATGGGCGAATTTCGCCGCCACCGCGTAGGGCATGCCGGATCCCATCGTGGCGAGGCCGCCGGAGAGCGACGCCATCATGCCGCGGCGCAGCTTCACGTCGCGCGCATACCAGTTCATACCAGTTGGTGTGGGAGCCGGAGTCGCCGGCGACGATGCAGCGGTCGGGCAGGCGCGGCGACAGCTCCCAGAAGACGCGCTGCGGGTTGATCGGATCGGCCTCGGTCATCGCCCGCGCCTCGAGCACGCGCCACCACTCGGCGACGTTGCGCTCGATGCGCTCGCGCCAGGCGCGGTCGGACCTGGGCTCCAGCAGCGGCAGAAGGGCTTCGAGCGTCGCCTTGCTGTCGCCGACGAGGTTCACCTCCATCGGGTAGCGGATGGAGAGCATCCCCGGCTCGATGTCGATCTGCACCCCGCGCGCCTGTCCCTCGCGCGGGAGGAACTCGGAGTAGGGGAAGCCGCTGCCGACCATCAGCAGCGTGTCGCACTCCGTCATCATATCCCAGCTCGGCCGGGTGCCGAGCAGGCCGATGGAGCCGGTGACGTAGGGCAGGTCGTCCGGCACCGCGGCCTTGCCGAGCAGCGCCTTGGCGATGCCCGCGCCGAGCCGGTCGGCGACCGCGATCACCTCGTCCGTCGCATGCAGCGCGCCGGCACCGACCAGCATCGCGACCTTGGACCCGGCGTTGAGCACATCGGCGGCACGCTGGAGCTGGGCCTGGGTCGGGATCACCAGCGGCTTCTCGTAGCCGATGCCGGAGTGGACGGTGCCGTGCTTGCGCGGCGGCGTCTCGACCGCGTCCAGCTCCTGCAGGTCGTTCGGCAGGATGATACATGTGACCCTGCGCTCGGCCGTGGCGATGCGCATGGCCCGGTCCACGAGGTGGCGGACCTGCTCGGGCACGCTCGCCTGCTGCACGAAGGCGCCGGCGACGTCCTTGAACAGGTTCGCGAGATCCACCTCCTGCTGGTAGTGCCCGCCGAGCGCGGCGCGCGCCTGCTGGCCGACGATGGCGAGCACGGGCATGTGGTCGAGCCGCGCGTCGTAGAGGCCGTTGAGCAGGTGGATCGCCCCGGGGCCGGAGGTGGCGAGGCAAACGCCGACCTCGCCCGTGTACTTGGCGTGGGCGCAGGCCATGAAGGCGGCCAGCTCCTCGTGCCGGACCTGCACGAAATCGATCGCGCCGTCCATGCGATCCAGCGCGCCGATCAGGCCGTTGATGCCGTCACCCGGATAGCCGAAGACGCGGCGCACGCCCCAGGCATGCAGCCTCTCCCACAGGAAGTCGCCGACGGTCTTCGCCATTCCGCCCACCTCCGGCATGCCCGCCGAGGCCGGTCCCGACGATCCCGGTCGCGGACATGCGCTCTGCCGAGTCCCTGCCGGCGAACGCATCGCGCCGGAGGCCGTTCCACCAATCTGCATCTGCGGACCGATGCCTGCCGGCGGCCTGGCCGGGCCGGAACCGGTATGTTTCGGGCGCATTCCTGCGCGGCGCGAGGTGCACCCGGCCGGCCGCCGTTAAGCGGGTGTGGACCATCCGTCGCCTCCTCGCAGCGCCATGGCGCGACGCAAAGTGCGTCGCCCCGCCGGGAGCGAGGTGAACGCCGCAACAGCAAGCGTGAGACCGCCGCGTCTCAGCGCCACGGGTCCGCGTCTGCGGCGTGGGGATTCGCATGCTCTCCATACCGGCCACGCAAACCGTGGTCGTGGGCGGCGGAGGCATACAGGATGTCGCCGTTCCCGGATGCCACCGGACGGGCGCCATCTGCTGCTTATAGGGAGTGGCGGCCCGGCAGCGATTGGGCATGCCAAGGGCCGCCATGTCCCGAGGATGGATTCGATGGCGGGGAGCCCGACCCAAATCTCCCGCGGCGCCTCCTCAGCCGCGCGGAGGATCGCCGCGGCGGCGGGCTCGGGCTGGCACACCGCGCCCAGAGGCCGATGCCGGCGCGGCATCAGCGTCCGCGATCACTCGAGCTGCGGCGTGTTGACGGCCGGAAGTTGCACCATGCTCACCCGCACGGCGCTGCGTTGTGCAACCGCTCGCAGCGGAGCGAAACCGTGAAGCCCCGGATCGCGAATTTCGCCGCGCAGTAGGGCTCCCGCAGAGGGATTACGCGGTAGGAGAGCGCGGAGCCGACCTGCACGATCGTCCCCGCGTTGCGCGGGCGCATATGGCGCAGCGCGGCCTGCATGCCGTGCAGGTGCCAAGATTGGCCACCTCGGTCGCGCGCCGGAATTCCGCCGGCGGTATCAGGTCGTTCGGCCCGAAGACATTGAGCATCGCGTTGTTGACCCAAAGGTCGATCGCGCCGCATTCGGCGGCGACGCGGTCGGCCGCGGCGAAGACTCGCTCCATATCGGCGACGTCGCGAGGGATGATCATGGCTCGGCCGCCCGCCGCGTCCACGTCGCGCAACACGCCCTCCAGTCCCGGCAGACCGCGCGCAAGCAGCGCGACGTTCCAGCCGCGCCGGGCGACGGCGAAGGCGGTCGCGCGCTCGCCCCCTGCCGAGGCGCCGGTCACGACGACGGCCCGGCGTCCTTGGAGGGCATCCGATCGGACGCCCATAACCTCGCCCATGCCGCCCTCCATTCCCTCCGACCGAGGCGGGAGGCGGTCGGCGCTGTCTGTCGCGCGCTCCGCTGCGTCCGCCTGCGCCCAGTGATGTTTGTGCCGGATGAGTATGGACGACGCCGGGGCGGCAACCGGCGTTCTGGGTCCCCTCCCCTTCGCGGATGCGGGTCAAGCCGAAGCCACCGGCCGGCAGGACGGAGCGTGTACCTCGGCCGCTGATGCGGCGGGCCTCGACAGCAGCATCGCGATGGCGCGCCGGCCCGTTCGAATGGAGCCCATCGAGATGAGCAACGCGTCGGCGCGCGCGCCTCGGTCCAGGTCGCGGGCCGGTAGAGTGCCCTCTCCGTCTCCCACGCGGCGACCGCCGCGCCAGGTTCGCAGCGCACACTGTGGCCGGGCCGATGGGCAACGACGGCGCGCCGGGAGGCGCCGTCAATTCGTCGCGTTGGCTTGGAGAGTGGTCGGAGCGGCGGGATTTGAACCCACGACCCCCAGTCCCCCAGACTGATGCGCTACCAGGCTGCGCTACGCTCCGACCAGGACCCGCGATCTAGCACCGGCCGCGCCCGGGCACCAGTCCCCCGGCAGCACGGCGGCGCCATCACGCTTCGTTTTGTCTCCCGCCGCTGGATTCCCTTGCGGCCAGGGCACGAAGCTCCCGCGCGATCGCCTCAAGGGCCTCCAGCGCCTCGCGCAGTGCCACGGTGGCGGGGTCGGCCTGTGCGGCCAGGGATGCGGCGCCGGGGTCGCTGAGCGGCAACTCGCCATGCGCCTCGGCGGAGGCGGCGGGCCCGCCGGCGGAGGCGCTCTCCAGCCCACCTTCGCGCAGCAGCCGCTGCACGCCTTTTATCGTGTAGCCCTGCGTGTAGAGCAGATCGCTGATGCGGCGCAGCAGCGCAATGTCCTCAGGCCGGTAGTATCGCCGCCCGCCGCCGCGCTTGAGCGGCTTCAACTGCGGGAACTTCGTCTCCCAGAAGCGCAGCACATGCTGCGGGATGTGAAGATCGTCCGACACCTCGCTGATGGTGCGGAAGGCCGTCGGGGCCTTGCGGGGGCGCGCGGGCGGCATGCCGGCTCCCGCCCCCGCCCCGGTGCGGGTCTCCTCCGC